>WFUQ01000081.1 GCA_015484935.1 Gammaproteobacteria bacterium | reverse complement strand
CATTTACAGTCATGTTTGCCTTCTTCCCTTCCGGTCTGGTGTTGTATTGGGTGGTGAACAATATACTATCGATCACACAACAATGGATCATCACCAGGAAGATTGAAAACAGCTGATCCTGTCATAGCCAGATTCCAGCATGTCGCATAAAGACACCATAGCTGCGATCGCAACCGCTCCCGGGCATGGTGGTGTCGGTATCATCCGCGTCTCTGGCGACCGGGTGAACGCTATCTGCAAAGCGTTGCTCGGTGATATCCCACCTGCCCGTTATGCGCAGTATGCCTGTTTTGAAGATGGCGCAGGTGATGTCATCGATCAGGGTATCGTGCTGTTGTTCAACAAACCGCAGTCATTCACCGGTGAAGATGTTCTCGAACTGCAGGGACATGGTGGTCCGGTCGTGCTGGACAGATTGCTCAAACGCATCCTCGAGCTGGGTGCTCGCCCAGCACGTGCAGGCGAATTCAGCGAGCGCGCTTTTCTGAACGACAAGATCGACCTGGTACAGGCTGAAGCGATCGCAGATCTTGTCGCAGCAGAGAGTGAGCAGTCGGCAGCAGCGGCGATGCATTCCTTGCAGGGTGAATTTTCAGTCACGATCAATCGGCTGGTCGAACAGTTGATCCAGTTGAGAGTCCACGTCGAATCAGCGCTGGACTTCCCGGAAGAAGAGATAGACTTTCTTGCTGACAGAGCGATCGAAGATAAATTAACAGCAATCCAGAAACAACTATTGCAGGTCAAACAGAGCTGCCGTCAAGGCGCATTATTAAGAGAAGGTATGCGGGTCGTCATCACAGGCAAGCCGAATGCGGGAAAATCCAGTCTGTTGAATCAACTCGCCGGACTGGACAGTGCTATCGTCAGTGATGTGCCGGGCACGACGCGTGATGTATTGCGTGAACATATCCAGATCGAAGGTGTGCCCCTGCATATCATCGATACCGCAGGTATGCGTGAATCGGGAGATGCTATCGAGCAGGAAGGCGTGAGGCGCGCGCAGGTCGAAATAGAACAGGCCGATATCGTGCTGCATATAGTCGATGTCAGCAGCGGTGAAAACACTGTCACTGAAACCACGATCAAAGATAATAACAAGCAGATCACCGTTTATAACAAGGTTGACCTGATCGACCAGCCATGTCGTATCGAAGCAGGTGCTGTCTGGTTGTCAGCTAAAAGTGGTGAAGGTATCGATCTGTTGAAGCAACAGTTGCTGATCGTGATGGGTTTCGATGCGAACACACAACATGAAGGTATGTTCAGTGCACGCACCCGGCATGTGCTGGCGATCGAGGACGCCGAACAACATCTGTTGTTAGCAGATGAAGCATTACATGGAACCAGAGCCGGTGAGTTGATGGCGGAAGAGCTCAGGCTGGCGCAGAACGAACTGTCTTCCATCACAGGGGAATTCAGCAGCGATGATCTGCTCGGCAAGATATTTTCAGAATTTTGTATAGGCAAATAACGGTACAGAGATAACCATGACGAACTGGATAAGATTTACACATGATGACCAGACGAAGATCGGACAGCTAGACGATGGAACAGTACAGTGCTATCAGGGCGATATGTTCGGTACGAATGAGAGCACAGGTGAAACCCTGAGACTGGAAGAGATCGAGCCGGGTTATCCCTGCGAGCCAAGAAACTTTCTGGGTCTGTGGAATAATTTCTATTCACGGGCGGAGAAAGAAGGCTGGGATGTGCCACCCGAACCGCTGTATTTCAGCAAGCTGGCTTCTTCCTATTCACCGCCGGGTAAAAAGATAGTAAGACCGGTCGATTATGATGGTCCGGTCTATTTCGAAGCCGAGCTGGGTATCGTGATCGGTAAAACCTGCAAACAGATCACCGAACAGCAATCGGCAGAACATATATTCGGTTATACCTGTGTGAACGATGTCACTGCACTGGAAGTGCTGGGGCGCGACAAGTCTTTTCCGCAATGGGTGCGCTCGAAGAGTTATGACAGCTTCTGTCCGTTCGGGCCGGTCATCAATACCGATGTTGATCTGGATTCACTGATCATACGTGCGGTGCTGGATGGAGAGACCCGTCAGGAATATCGTGTATCAGATATGGTGTTTACGCCTCACAGACTGGTCAGTATCCTGTCACACTATATGACACTGTTACCGGGTGATGTCATCGCCTGTGGTACTGCTTCGGGTTCCGGTCCGATGCAGGACGGGCAAGTCATCGATATCGAGATAGACGGCATCGGTAAGTTGACCAGTACCATGCAAGGCTAGAACCTGGACAACAGCAGAATCAGATCGTCTGGTAATACAGGTTCTGCGGATGGTTCGCCTGTGCGAAGAAGAACCAGCGCTCAGCGATAAGCCCGGTATATTGTGCGATGAATGCTACAGCAAATATGACCAACGAAGGTTGTGTCAGACCCGCGACGAGCAGTACTACCGGTATCACGAACACCATCACCAGAAAAATCCACTTCATGTTTTTCATGAATGCTTGTGACATGCCGTGGAAATATTCACGCGTATTGAAGGAACCCGCCATGAAACCGCGCGATTTCTGCTGGATGCTGGCATGGCGGATGCCGATAGCCGTCGCCAGTGTCGAGCGATGTTTGATACGGGCATTGCGTATCAGCGAAGAGATACGCGTAACAGCTGATAACAGCGTGATAACGATAGCCCAGCCTGCATAGAAAGAGACCAGTTCCGATTCCGAGAAATAGGCAAACAGTGTCGCCAGTGTGAAACCGGAAGCGGTACCTAGCAAGGTATAGTTGATCACAGTCAACGGACTCGCCCACTCTTGCAGGAATTTGATGCAAGCGTAGATCATGCCGGTGCAGATAAACAGCAACAACGCCAGCCCGGTGCTGATCGCCCCGACCAGTAGCGATGCATCGACATCGAAAGCACCGCTGATGGTGAACAGTGTCGGGTTGATATCAAAGTAGTGCACGATGCCGTAGAGTGTGGTCATGCCCATGAATGCCGGTAGTGCGAGCACTTCGCGCGACAACCAGGAAGTTCGCCACATGGCCGCCGACCGCCATGCGCGTTCAGGATGTCCCAGATGAAAGAAAGACGCGATCAGTCCACCAACCAGTAACACGAGCGCGAGCAGACTTCCGAAACCATAGAAGCCATGCGAGTCCTGTACCGGCAACACATTGAATACCGAATACAGCTGCCCGGTATAGAGCGCAAGGAAAAGCCCCTGACCGGCACCGATGAGTGTAGTTAAAAATATTACGGAAAAAGCGGGATGCATAAGGTGTCTCCAACTACCAGCTCATGATGTCGTCGAGAGTCTGCTCGTCGTCATCCGGCAACGGTAACTGTTCTTTCTTCAATGGATTATCGATACGGGTAAGTTCGTCCGCATGGATGGTGATCGAGGTCTTGCGTCTGGGCAGATAATGATTGGCGGGTTTGGTGCCCCACTCCGGCATCAACTGATAACCACCGTTCTCACGGATGCTGTTCGATACTACCGATTCCGAATCATTCACATCACCGAACAGGCGTGCGTTGGTCGGACAGGCCAGAACACATGCTGGCTTCCGTCTGTCTTCAGGTAAAGACTCATCGTAGATACGATCGACACACAAGGTGCATTTCTTCATCACCTTGAGGTTCTCATCGAGTTCGCGCGCACCGTAAGGACAGGCCCATGTGCAATATTTACAGCCGATGCATTTGTCATAGTCGACCAGAACGATGCCGTCCTCTTCGCGTTTATAACTGGCACCTGTGGGACAGACCGGCACACAAGGCGGCTCTTCGCAGTGCAGACAGCTCTTGGGAAAATGTACCGTCTGCGTGTTGGGAAATTCACCGACTTCGAAGGTCTGTACACGGTTGAAAAATGTACCGGTCGGGTCTTCCCCGTAAGGATTGAAATCAGACATGAATCCGGCGGTGCCCGATGTGTTCCATTCCTTGCAGCTGGTGACGCAGGCATGACAACCGACACAGACATTGAGATCGATGACCAGAGCGAGTTGTTTCATGATTTTTTACCTCCGGCAAAATATTTCAGCCAGCGCGTCGCTTTGAAACGCGTCGCCTGCTTTGGCAGCTTCGCCGGTTTATCAAATTGCGGGTAAGTGACTTCCGGTTCGCCCGCTTCAGCAGGACGTATCGAGACACGCACATCGTACCAGCCGGCCTGTCCGGTGACCGGGTCAGAATTCGATAAGACATCACCATCCTTATTCGCCGGTAACTCTTCGCTGATCAGATGATTGAGCAGGAAACCTTTCTTCGATTCGTTGGCTTTATCACTAAGACCCCATGTGCCGGATGCCTTGCCGATCGCATTCCAGGTCCAGACTGTGCCCGGCTCGACCGCTTCAGAATAGCGACACATGCAGCGGACTTTGCCGTGCATGGATTCGACCCACATCCAGGCACCGTCTTCGATGTTGGCGGCTCTGGCGGTGACCGGATTCACATGCAGATAGTTGTGCGTGTGGATCTGGCGCAACCAGGCATTCTGTGAATCCCATGAGTGATACATCGCCATCGGGCGCTGAGTGATAGCGTTCAATGGGTATTTACGCAGATCGGTCGACAGTGTCTCCAGTGGTTCCGAGTAGAACGGCAGGGGGTCGAAATGTTCATCGATGCGATCACGATGACGATCAGGCGGTTGCTTGCCGAAAGATTTACCCTGCGCTGCCAGCCGGAACTTCTGCAACACTTCACTATATATATGTATGTTGATGGGTTCGGCATAACGCGTCAGGCTGTGACGTTTCGCCCATTCCAGATAGCCCTGATTCCAGTTGCGCATATACTGATAGGACTTGGGCAGTTCATAGTGGAACACGCAGTTGTTGTTTTCGTACATCTCCCATTGTTTCGGGTTGGGCTCGCCCTTCATGAATTTTTCACCGCCCTTGCCGCGCCAACCAGCGAGGAAACCGATACCGGAACCCGGAGCTGTTTCATAGTTGACGATAAAGTCCGGGTAATCGCGGAATTTGCGTGAGCCATCATCATTGACGAAAGCCGGTAACTTCAGACGTGAACCCAGTTCGATCAACACTTCCTGAAACGGTTTGCACTCACCTGTCGGTGGCACCACCGGGATGCGGACCGAATCGACCGGGCCGTCGAATTCCGAGATGGGGCGGTCGAGCATCGACATCACATCGTGTCGTTCCAGATACGTGGTATCCGGCAGGATGAGGTCGCCATAACTGACCATCTCCGATTCGAACGCATCACACACCACGATGAACGGAATCTTGTACTCCCCGTTGTCATCTTTATCGTTGAGCATCTTGCGGACTTCAGAGGTGTTCATGCTGGAGTTCCACGCCATGTTCGCCATGAATATCATCAGCGTATCGATCTTGTATGGATCACCGCGCCAGGCATTGGTGATGACATTGTGCATCAGGCCATGCACGGCAAGCGGATGTTCCCACGAGAAGGCTTTATCGATACGAACCGGTTCGCCTTCGTCATCGACGAACAGATCGTCCGGGTCGGCAGGCCAGCCCAGCGGCATACCATCCAGCGGGGTATCCGGTTGCACACACTCGGGACCGGTCGGAGGTTTGGCACAGGGCGGTATCGGTCTGGGGAAAGGCGCTTTGTGACGGAAGCCGCCGGGCCGGTCGATGGTGCCGAGTATACTCATCAGGATAGACAGCCCACGGATAGACTGGAAACCGTTGGAATGGGCTGCCAGTCCACGCATGGCATGGAAAGAAACCGGGTTGCCGGTGATGCGGTCGTGTTCGTTACCCCAGGTATCGGTCCAGGCGATAGGTAGCTCTATCTTTTCATCTCGCGCGGTAATCCCCATCTCATAAGCCAGTCGTCTGATGGTCTCGACTGGAATACCGGTGGTATCCGCCGCCCATTCAGCGGTGTATTCCTGTACCCGATCGACCAGTAACTGGAAAGCCGGTTTCACGACCGTACCGTCATCGAGTGTAAACTCACCGAGCAGATAAGGGTCAGTGCCCGGCGTGTGCATGGAGATCGGTTTATTCAGATGGCGATCCCACCATAATTTATTCTGTGCATCGAAACAGCCCTCTTCTTTCGGTACTTCGAAGCGGACGAACATACCGTTTTCGGAGGAGTCTTCATCCATGTTGACCAGTTCGGCAGCATTGCTGTATTTCACCAGAAAATCGCGGTCATACAGCCCTTGCTTGATGATCTCGTTGATCAGTGCCAGAAACAGCGCACCGTCAGTACCGGGTTTGATGGGGATCCATTCATCGGCGATAGCTGCATAGCCGCTGCGCACCGGGTTAATGGCGATGAACTTGCCACCCTGTCGTTTGAATTTGGACAGCGCGATCTTCATCGGATTGGAGTGATGGTCTTCAGCCGTACCAATCATGACGAATAATTTAGAACGTTCGAGGTCGGGACCACCGAACTCCCAGAATGAACCGCCGAAGGTGTAAATCATGCCGGCGGCCATATTGACCGAGCAGAAGCCGCCATGGGCTGAATAGTTAGGGGTGCCGAATTGTTTGGCGAACAGGCCGGTCAAAGCCTGCATCTGGTCTCGACCGGTGAACAGGGCAAATTTTTTGGGGTCGGTATGGCGGATGTCTGCCAGACGTGTCTCGAGCAGGGAAAAAGCCTTGTCCCAGCTGACGACTTCGAATTTACCGGCACCGCGATCACTGCCTTTCTTGCGCATCAGTGGCTGGGTAAGTCTTCCCGGCGAGTATTGCTTCATGATGCCGGAAGCCCCTTTGGCACAGATCACACCTTTGTTTAGCGGGTGATCAGGATTGCCCTCGATATAGCGGATCTCGCCATCGCGCAGGGTGACCGTGATACCACAACGGCAGGCACACATATAACAGGTGGTATTTTTGGTTTCGATGGTGCCGGCATCGTCAGCAGCATTCGAGATCGGGTCGTGCAAGGGTTTTGACATGGGTTTCCCGGATGTTGTTTACAACAATAACGATATTCTGAGGGTGATTTAGCAGTAAAACAGCTGCACATGCCAATCAGAATATATGAGCCATATATAAATAAATTATTGAATACTAATATTTACACTATTATGCCGGTTTTTGGAGATATTGTGATACCTCTGGCTGGATAGGCAGGTCGCCTAACTGATTGATATCGCATATAATTCGACCAAGCACATTCACAGGATAGATATGCAGCACAGCGAACACTATGATGTCATCGTCATCGGAGGCGGCCATGCAGGCACTGAAGCCGCGCTCGCGGCTGCACGCATGGGCGTGAAAACCCTGTTGCTGACACACAACATCGACACACTCGGGCAGATGAGCTGTAACCCGGCCATCGGTGGTATCGGCAAGGGTCATCTGGTGAAAGAGATCGATGCCATGGGCGGCATCATGGCGAAAGCAGCCGACCGTGCCGGCATCCAGTTCCGAATCCTCAACCGGCGCAAAGGCCCCGCTGTGCGGGCGACACGGGCGCAGGCCGACCGGGTGTTGTACCGTGCGGCGATCCGTGAAACGCTGGAAAACCAGCCCAATCTGTCCATCTTCCAGCAGGCAGTCGATGATCTGATCGTCGAAAGCAGCAGTGAAGGCGAACGGGTCAGCGGCGTGGTCACGCAGATGGGGCTGCGATTCAGTGCAAAAACGGTGGTGTTGGCCGTGGGCACGTTTCTGGGCGGCAAGATCCATATCGGTGAACAGAACTATGCGGGTGGTCGTGCAGGTGATCCGCCTTCGATTGCACTGGCAGAACGGTTGCGTGATCTGCCGTTTCGTGTCGGCAGATTGAAAACCGGCACCCCACCCAGGATCGACAGCCGCAGTATCGATTATTCCGGGTTGCAGGAGCAGCCCGGCGACCAGCCGGTACCGGTGTTTTCGTTTACCGGCAACAGACAGCAGCATCCACAGCAGATAGCCTGTCACATCACACACACCAATACCCTCACCCACGATATTATCCGGGACGGTCTTTCGCGTTCACCCATGTACAGCGGCGTGATCGAAGGTGTCGGCCCACGGTATTGCCCTTCTATCGAAGACAAGATCGTACGCTTCGCCGATAAGGATTCGCATCAGATATTTATCGAACCCGAAGGGTTAACTACACACGAAGTCTATCCCAATGGCATCTCGACCAGCCTGCCGTTCGATGTGCAGATGCAGTTTGTGCGCTCGATGAAAGGGTTTGAAAACGCACACGTCACCCGTCCCGGTTATGCCATCGAATATGACTTTTTTGATCCACGCGATTTGAAAGCCACACTGGAAACAAAATATATCCATGGCCTGTTCTTCGCCGGGCAGATCAACGGCACCACCGGTTATGAAGAAGCCGCTGCGCAAGGGTTACTGGCAGCAGTCAATGCCAGCCGTCAGGTACAGCAGAAAGACAGCTGGATACCGACGCGTGATCAGGCCTACCTAGGCGTGCTGGTCGATGACCTGGTGACGCTGGGGACACAGGAACCGTACCGCATGTTCACCTCACGTGCAGAATACCGTCTGATACTGCGTGAGGATAATGCCGATTTAAGATTGACCGAGCAGGCCAGAGAACTAGGTCTGGTAGAAGACGCGCATTGGCGTGCATTTGAAGAAAAACGCGAAACAGTCGTGCGAGAGCAACAACGTCTGAGTAACATGGTGATACAGCCGGATTCAGATCATGGCAGAGCGATATCTGAAATCTTCTCTCGCGATAACGCGACTCGTCCCTTGAGCAGGGAATGCCGCGCCAGTGAGATACTGCGCCGTCCCGAGATGGACTACGCGCAACTGATCGCTGTCATCGGGGATGCCGGACTGGATGACGCAGCAAAAGAACAGGTAGAGATACAGGCTAAATATGAAGGCTATCTGGATCGCCAGCTCGATGAGATCGAAAAAGCGAAACGCCATGAGCGTACCTCGATAACCAGAATCAGCGACTATCAGCAAGTGCGGGGCCTGTCCGCAGAGGTCTGCCAGAAGCTGAATGATCACAAACCGGAGACCATCGGCCAGGCATCGCGTATACCCGGGGTAACACCGGCAGCGATCTCGCTATTGATGGTTCACCTGAAAAAACAACAATAGCAGGCGTAAACCTGGAGCAGAGAAAAGGAGCCACATTGTAGATGTCTGGGATACACACATTATTGAGCTCGGTGTCTGAGCCAAAGAAAAATGACCGGGTGATGATGGTCGCGACGAAGGCCGGGTTTCTGACACCGGAAGAATGCGCTAGAGTGATCGCCCTGGGTTCATCGCAGACGGTCGTCCCGGGCTCGCTGGGGAGTGAACAGGATATCAACGAGCGCACACGTCGATCGGATGTTACCTATCTGCTGCACGATGAGGCGAGTAACTGGTTGTACGACAAGCTGGGCAGAGAGATCCAACAGGTCAATGCGGATGCTTATGGATACGATCTGACAGGTATCGAAGCGATACAGCTGGCGAGTTATCAAGCTGGAGACCATTATGACTGGCATATGGATCTGGGTGAAGGTGATAACTCGACGAGGAAACTGAGTCTGTCTATTCAACTATCGGCGGAAGAAGATTATAAGGGGGGTGATCTGGAATTTATGAAAGTCAGGGACATCGCCATGAAACAGCAGGGTTCTATTATCTTCTTCCCGTCATTCTTGCATCATCAAGTGAAACCGATCACCCGTGGCCAACGCTATTCGCTGGTAGCGTGGGTACATGGGAATGCGTTCAGGTAATGTATCAACCGACAAGAAGGTTGAAGTTGAGGTTCATGCGCCTGCGGCTGTAGATCGGGTTGCTGCTGGCATGGAAGATATTATCTCTGAACAATACACCAGTGTTCGCTTTTGGTGTGATACGTTTTCGTATGGTCAATTTGTCGGGACGACCGTCCTCAGCGACTTCGTTGAAGATGAATGTTTCACCATCCGCATCGTCAAGATAATAGAGAAATATCCAGTTGTCCCCTTCCTTTTCAAAAAACGCCGGATCGATGTGGGGCATATTGTAGTTGTCTTTAGTGCTGTTATTCAGTTGTGTCTGAAGATTAGCTTTGCAGCGGTAAGTCGTTACCGATTTTGTCAGAGCAGGAATGCCAGATTTGTGTGACATGATATAGATCATGGGCCTGATCAGATCCCAGTGTGGTGAGGACGCGCCGTCGAAGTACAGCGTATTGGTAAACCCGCAGCTCTTGACGATTTCAGGGTTCTGTTTAAATGGATTTTCCTTGATGTCGACGGAGACTTCTGGAGAGTAGAGCCATGGAAAATCAGGATGCGCTATAACACCATGCAGGTCTCGCCAATATGCAGTGGGCAGCACGTCCTTTATAAGTATCAGGTTTTTCATAGATCAGTCGCCTGTCGTCATGAGGGGTCCGGTGACTCCATCACTGCGAATTCGGATGCTTGCGTTATCTCGCGTTTCAGTTCTTTTTCCGGCATCGCGACCATCCCCATTTCAGTAAGGTAACCATCTGCCCCCAACGTCTTTTCATCGAGTAGCTCGTTCATCAGATGTGATACACCTCGGAGCTTCTTTAGGCTGGAGACTTTAATGTAGGCATAGTAAGGGCGTGAGAGTGGATAGAGTCCTTTGCTGATTGTTCCGAGGGTAGGAGGCAGGCCGTTAATAGGATAAGCCTTTAATTTATCCTTTGATTGTACCCACGTATTGTAATCCATCAGGCCGATGCTGTTGGTATCTGTAAGAAGCTTACTGGTTAGATTATCGTCATCTTTGTCAGATTTGATATAGACACCATCTTCTCGTGGTTCATTACAGATCACACGATAAAGACGATAGCTACGTTGTATGTTCTTCATCTCTGGTACCCAATCCCATGTACGACAACCGCCTTCCAGAGCTAATATCCTGACCGAGCGTTCATTACGGGAGTTTTCAGCAGGGCCGTATATTTTAATCCTGGTCTTTTTGGCATCAGGATCAATCTGCTTCCAGGTCGTGTATGGATTGGCGACTAGTCTGCCTTGTGAATCGGATTTCGGGTCGGGGATATCTCTGGCGAGAGCAAGGTACAGTTTGCGTTGATCGAGCTGAAGAGGCAATGATTTTTTAGCAGAGGCAAGCACAAGGGCTTCATAGCCGAATTTAACCTGGATGATATCGCCAGCTTCCCTCTCTCGGCAACGCTTGAATTCGTTTTCGTTCATCGGGCGTGTCGTGGCGACAATGTCTGGATAGGAAGGACCAGTACCAAGACAAAAGACCTTGAGTGCTTTCCTGTTAGTTCGAAATTCGATTTTAGGTTCTGCTGCCAGATATTTTTTGTCTACCTTCGACGCAACCCTGGTGATGAGTTCTTTTGCGGCGGGTTCAGCGGAGATCAAAATATGTTTTCGACCGAAGTCATTGTTCTCAGTAGCAAGAGAATTCGTAGAGACGAGTGATAAAGTGGTTAATGCGATAAAGATATATTTATGTCTCATTATGTTGTTTCTCGGTAAGTACCCAGGTAGTGAATATTAGAACGATTCAGGATAACAAGTTAACCACAGTTATCCATTAATTCAACCACTGTTCCTGTGAGATCAGTGATCGTTAATGTACACATGCATGCCGGCCCGTTTTCAACGACAGGCCGGCAGCTTATAGTTTGAGTTTCATCAAGGTCGATCTGTACACTATGTTCACTCGTTATCGGATAGACGATGTCGGGGTCAGTGCTATCGGGCACGCGATCACTCGAGTCGCCCTCCTCAGGGTCGACGCCGGTAGCTTTACCGGCAGATTGTGAGGAGAAGCCTGGAGAGAAGATCGTTACAGTGTTCTCAGGGACTGCGGAATCAGCTGTGTCAGCTGTGCGTGGTATGCCAGAGGATGAAGGATGATAAGGAACTTTGTCAGCCATCGCTTTATCTTTACTGGCAGAGTTGTAATAAGGATGTGACGAAGGCTCTGATGCCTTGTAACCATCGCTAGTGTTGCTGGTGTAGGTCTTTGTTTCTTCGTAGTCAAAATTGACCCGTTGGTTATCACTCTCGTCTGTATTTATGCCTGTATCGTTCATGTGCTTATAGAGAGGCTTGTGGGTGTTGGTATCCTCGTCGGCAATATTAACGATCAGTATGGTTACACAGGCGATGATAACCGCGCTGGCTATGCCGGTAATAGGGCTTGAACTTATTGTATCGAAGATTTTGTGTGGTGACATTTTGCTTACGACCCAGACAGAACGAACGACGAATTATTCGTTGGCATAAGGTCTCCGGAAACTACGATGGGTTATCCAGAAATCCGATAGAGACCAGCTGTTTGTCGGTACATTCAGATAATCTACGCTCTGCTTTTTCGCTTGTGCAGTCCTAAAAGACCGAGCAGGCCACTGGTAAAAAGCCAGATGGATGCAGGAACAGGTACAGTGCTGACAGCGCCAGTGAGATTCAGATTGTAATCAAAAGATGAAAAGCCTGTGTTCTGGAAATGGTCAAAATAGGTACCCAGCCCCAGAGATTCATTGGACCAGAAAGCGGAGTCGTACTGATTATTGTTGAACATGTCTTGAGGGGAATTACCGGCCGCTGACACAGTTAGATAATAAGTACCACTCAGCCAGGGGGTAAAGCCGAAACTGGTAGAAAACGCATCCGGGTTGTTTGCAGCAACAGGGTAGTAGTTGCTCCCATCTTGCATGAATAAGACGATGATAGGGTCAAAGCCATTGATATCAGCACTCGCTCCGGTGGTGATGCTGGCACCAAAGCCAGAGCCAGCTGTCAGATTGAATTTCCAGAAATCAGCATCATTTGATCCAACAGTCAGGTCTCCAACGATGCCGGTGTTAATGCCGGGACTGGCGACATCAGCGTCCGAAAAATTGTTGTTGAGCTCTGTTTCGGTTGCTGCCTGAACAGCGGTGGTGATGACCATCATGCTCAGACCGGAAAAGAACAACAGGCTAAGGTGGCGGGTCAGGGCTTTCAATATAGTATTGATATACATGGTAACTCCGAAATAAGGTTGTAAATAGTTGACCGCACATCTGTATCTGGCGGGTTACAAGACATACATTAACGCTAGCAAGAGTCATACCATAATACAGGTTTTAGGTATAAATCTATATATATCAGGTGGTTACACCCTGTGTGTCTGCTGCCTAAAGAAATCGTTTCGTGATAACAAGTAGAGTGTAAGAGATTCTGACAGAGGTGATGAGAGAATAAAAAAGGCGGCCCTTATGGACCGCCCTTTTCTAACCTGTATTAACTGAGAACAGTTAATACAGCGTTATCACTCCAACTTACTTGATAACAACAGCTACACCATGTGGGTCTGAGCGTTCAGTCCCTGTGTAAGCATAAGCACCGGAAGTACCAGCGGCTGATGCGGTATCAGTTGAGTTGTATGTGCGTACTACGCCGCCCAGAACACCTGATTTGCCACCGTTGGTCAGTGAGATAACACCTACGCCAGGACAAGCACCTTGTGCAGCATGCTTAACTGTTGCAGGTACTGGACCACGTGCAGCGAAGAACAGGAAATCACCGTTTGGAGAGCGATCCATCAAGTCCGGAGCCGGGTCATCAGCGACAGCAGCCGGAACGGCAGAGTCAGCGACGGCTGCACAGGCACCATTTTCCAGAGAGTACTCAAGAGACGCGCCAGTTGCTACGTCAAAACTCGTAGAAGTATTTTGAATACGATCTACATTGTGTACGTAGTGTCCAGATACAGTTGCGATTGCGCCATGTGCGTCACGACGAGTTGACTCAGGGTCACCACCGAATGCGACAGGTAGCTGGCCAGTTGAATTAGATGCCGGTCCATCTGTGGCACCGCCAGTAGCAGTGTTATTCACATCTTTATAGATGGTGCGTGGACGTGGGAAGTTCTTGGGATAAGCAGAACCTGCGTCCGGGAAGTTAGTAGTAAGGCGATACATGGTGAACTCGGACTGAGTTGCACCAGCACCAGAGGCTGAAGCACCGGCATTCAGATAGACGTTACCACCTGCTTCTACGCCACCACAACCTGCGCCATTGATCACATCGTTACTGTATTCACCGACGATTTGCATCGTGCCATCTGTATCAGATGCACCATCAGCAACAAGCAGACCACCGCCACCGAAGGTGATGTAAACTTTGTCGTTAGATGAGACGATCGGGCAGACGATAACATTACCAGGACGACCACCATCAGGACCAAGGCCACAACCGTTCTGTCGACATTCGCCGTTAGGCGTTAGTAAGGCAGTCGCTTCAGCAGTGTATGCACCGACAACAGAACCCAGCATCAGGTTACCAGCACCATTAGTGCCGGTGTAGGCTTTTGCGCCATCGACGATAGTGTTTGCACCCACGCCCATAGAGGCAGCTTGATTGAAACGGGCAGCTGTGATGTTGCCATTTGGATCACGGTCGATGTCGATACGCTCAAGGATGCGACCGTGAAGATTGGCGATATACAGTGCTTCACCGTCAGAACCCCAGAAAGACATGTGGTTAGAACGGCCGGCATTGGTGCCTGTTACGCGGAAAAGAGCGACCGCTTCTTTCGTGTCAGCTTTCAGGATGCCGATATAACCCTGACCAGAACCGAACATGTTCATGTTGACATATTTATGCTGTGGATCGGGTAAAGCGCCATGTAAGCGACCAAAAGCGGTGCCGACACTAGCGCCAGCTCCGGGAGCATTGCCGGTAACACTACCGAGAGTGGCACCGGTTAAACCAGAACTGTCAGATTCGACCAGCGTTTCCGGGAACAGAGCGTGCAAGTCGCATGGACCGGGAGTTGCGCCACCATTACATGGAAGTGGAGTTGCAGCTGGTCCAGTACCGGCAATGTAGTCTTCAACAGCAGTGCCGTCGAAAACCTGCAGGAAGCTACCATTGGTGCCAGTTGATGATTCACCAGCCACAGAGTTAGATTGGTCAGATGCCCAAAGTTCGTAGTTAACAGCCTGTGCAGGAGCAGTAGCCAGAACAGTAGCAACGGCAGCAGCGACAGGTGTCATTTTAGTAATAAACTTCATCGAAAAATCCTCTTTTGAAATTTTTATGTTTAACAAAATTAATTTATGCTTGCTTGCGACGACGGGCTACGCCGATCAGACCAAGTAAGCCGCTACCGAACAACCATACGGCAGCAGGTACAGGGACAGCATTTACGGTGTAGTTAAACGATGTAAAGCTGCCGCCATTGAAGCTGCTGAAAGCGGTTCCAAGCGTATTTTGAGTGGTTAAAAATCCTGGTGTTGTTGCCAGATTCCCGAAGGCATCTACGCCTTGATTAAAATCTGCTGTGATAGCCAGAAAATAATTACCGGTTGACCAGGATGTGAAATTAAAGCTAGTGCCGAAGGTGTCAGGGTCAGTTGTAGCAACCGGGTAGTATGAACCACCGTTATCCCAGAACAAGGTCATCACAGGGTTCACATCAACAGAGTTGTATAAACCGTTATAGCCCAGGCTGGCATTAAAGACTTGGCCAGCATTAAGGTTGAAAGACCAGATGTCTACATCATTCGATGCAGCTGAAGCGTCACCGATACTACCCTTGAGTTTGGTGGGTAAAGTACCGCCAGCATTAGCTGTAGCGAATGTGTCGTTGCCTTCGGTTTCCAGGATTGTT
>WFUQ01000080.1 GCA_015484935.1 Gammaproteobacteria bacterium | reverse complement strand
GATGATGAAACAGTAGCGATGGTGGTGGACGGGTCGTGAATACGGGCATGATGCGAAGTAGCGTATTCGTGATGATGACGATGTCGTTATCGCTGTTGTCTGTGTCATGCGGGAACAGCTTGCAGGTAAAGACGCTGGCTGATATCACGAACACGCAGAGTGAAGTGGCTACTGCCAGCACAGCAAAGCAGGTAGCAGCTGTCGATGTCGAAGACAGACGTTTGCAGAGTTATATCGATTATGCTGAAAACAATCAGGGCGCGACTGATTTTGTTGCGCTGCAACGATTGGCGGAACTGAAATATACGCGCTGGAAGCAGGACAGTGAGCTGGCTGAAGGTGATTCGGATCAGACGATATCTGATGTGATCCAACTGTATAACACGATCAGAGATCAGGCGAAGGATTACCCGGATATGGAGCAGGTATTGTACGACCTGTCTCGTGCGTATCTGGATTCCGGTGATGCGGAGAACGGACACAAGACATTGAATACGCTTATGCTGTCCTATCCCCATAGCGACTATGCAGAAGAGTCCTATCTCAGACTGGCAGAATATGCTTACCTGAAAAAACACTATCGTGTTGCAGTAGAGCACTATACAAAAGTGATCGAACTGGCGGGGCAGTATCAGGAGATAGCTTATTACAAACGTGGCTGGAGCCATTTCAAGTCAAGTCGCTACCCGCAGGCGCTGACTGATTTTATAGCGGCACTCGAATCGAATACCGCCGGTAGTCACTATGTCGCAACCAGTCTGACGGATGACAAGGCTGGCAGGAAAGCACTGGATATCTATCGGGTCATCGTCACGACTTTATCCTACGATGGTGGTGTCGAATCTATCGAACAGTATTTTTCGACGACTGCTACCGAAAAATACAACCGCGCTATCTACATGATGCTGGCTGAGTATTATCTCGAATCGGGCAGAACGTCCGACGCGGCAGAGGTGTATGCGAGTTATATCGCTACACATACTGATAGTGAACATGCCCCGTATCTACAGAAGAGGATCATAGAGATATACAGCGAGGCAGGGTTTTCCGAACCGATGCTGGCTGCTATGGAATCCTATGTAGAACGTTACAGACCTGACAGCCGTTATTGGTCGGGCAGAGACAAGGCCGGGTTTAAAGATGTGCATGACGATGTGCGTTCGAGCACCAGAAAGCTGGCAGGATTCTACAACGTGCAGCGTGAGGCTTCCGCGAAGCAACCGGATGCGACTGAAATACGACGTCAGCATAAAAAAGCAAAAAAATATTACAGCCAGTATCTGCACTATTACACGCAAGACAATGCAAAGGTGCGTTATCAATTCGCACAGATGTTGTTCGACGATAGACGATACGCTCTGGCACGCGAGCAATTCCGGAAAGTCGTCGCAACTGTCGGTCCGTCAGAGCTGGCAGCGGATGCGGCCTACGCGGTAGTGTATTGCTCAGACAGATTGCGCCTCGCAGCGAGTGAGGACGGCGGGGTGTCTGCGCAGCGTTATGTGGATGATGCGTTGGCGTACCTTAGACAGTATCCCGAACATAGCAATGCGGTGGCAGTCGCACGTGCGCTCGTACAGTCTGTTTATGCAGCAGGGCAATATGAACTGGCGATAACGGTAGCAGATGAAGTGATCCGGTTGTATAAACAAACACCGGGTGATCTGATAATACTGGCATACACCATAAAAGCGCATTCGCAGTTTGAGACGCATGATTATCCGCTCGCTGAAGAAACCTACGACAAAGCGATCCGTTTGCAGCGTGATGCGCAGTTGAAAGCTGAGCTGAAAAAGAATCTGGCGGCAGCCAGGATGCAGCATAGTGAGCAGTTGCAACAGAGCGGTCATATCGATGAAGCGATAACCTTGTTGTTGAGCATCGGCACGATTATGCCTGGTACTGAATACGCGCTGAAAGCAGATCATCGTGCAGCTATACTGCTGTCGCAACAGAAAAAAGATGATCAGGCTGAATCGTTGTGGCGAGAAGTTGCACACAGCTCAAGCGACAGACTGATCCGGTCAGATGCGATCACACGTCTTGCCTTGCTCTATCAACAACAGGGCAGAGCAGCAGAGTCTGCCAGTATGTATCAACGACTGGCCGAATCAGCTGACACCGCAGTGATACGCAATCAGGCACAGTTGGAGGCAGCGCGACAGCTGGCTGCCAGTGATGAACCGAAGCGTGCCATCCGTATGTACCATGTATTCCTTAAGAATACGGATGTGAGTTTCGCCGACAGACTGAATGCCAGGCTGGAGATGGCGAAGGTGTACTGGACCATCGATTACCGTACCCGTTCATCACGAGAACTGGAATCATTGATAGCCGATGAACAGTCTTATCAAGAGCGTGATGATACGACCGCGGCGATAGCCGCCGATGCAGCTATGTTGATAGCAGACAGGGCAATCGAAAAATTCGAACGGCAGCGACTCGATAGCCGGCTTGCCAGAAACCTGCCCAGAAAAAAACAGTTGATGCGTAGCGCATTGAAAAGACTGAATCGCGTCATCGAATACAACATCGGTGAGTTGACTGCTGCGGCAACTTTCAAGATCGCCGGTGTGTATGAAGATTTCGGTAAGGCCCTGTTGACGGCTGAGAAACCTGCCGGACTGTCGGCGTTCGAACTGGAGCAGTATATGTTGCGCCTGGAGGAGCAGGTGTATAGCTTCGAAGAGAAGTCTATCTCTATCCACAGAAAAAACATCGAGCTCATCTCGCTGGGTGTCTACAACGTATGGACAGACAAGAGCCTGGCAAGGCTGGCCGCCTATCTGCCTGCGGAGTTCGACCGACAGGAACAGAACAGCGACTTCATCAGGAGCCTGGATACCGGAGACTGGCAGAACAGTGATGTGCAGTCATATCACGAGACGACAGTCGGTGGCGTGTCATGAATCCGTTGAGATACTGTGCCTTATTGTTGCCGATACTCCTTGTGTCATGTTCGATGCCTGTCGACAATGTGCGGAGGGTCGATGAAGCGAAAAACGAGTCAGTGATCACGACCGGAACGCCAGAAGAAAAATCGGATCGGGTTCGAAGACGATTTGATCAGGCTATGTTGTTTGTAGCAGAAGGTGAATTCGATAAGGCTGAGGCGATATTCGAACAACTGATCGCGTCCGGTATCAGACGTGAGGCGATATTCATCAATGCGGGTTTGATACAGGCGCGAAACAACGATAATGAACGTGCTATCAGATATTTCGATGAAGCCCTGACACTGAACCCGGCAAGTGTCATCGCCCTGAACGAGAAGGCGATCATACAGAGAAAGACAGGGCGTTTCAGTGAGGCGAAGGCATCGTACCAGAAAGCGATAGAGGTGGATAAAGAATATCTACCTGCTATAAAAAATCTGGGTGTGTTGTGTGATGTATATCTACAGGACTATGAATGTGCGAGACAGGCGTATCAGCGATACATCGACCTGGATCAGGATGATGAACAGGTGAAGTTATGGCTGAGCATGATGGAGAACAAGCTGTGATGAAACGGGTGGTGGTATTCGTGCTGTTGATGGGTCTGAATGCAACGGCGTCTGCTGTTCAGGATGCGCCTGTCAGAAAACTCGACGGTACCGCCATACTGGGAAATAAAGAAACAGCGAAGTCGTTGTTGTTCATCCCGTGGCGAAACAGTAAAACCGAATTACAACCGACACTGGATTCCGAACTATGGGACGAGAAGGTCGAGCTGATCAACGAAGAGTCGTTCAAGAGACAGTTCGATCTGTATCGCTATCTCAACGGATCCAGCTAACAGAAAACATTACAGGAAATAGCAGGGGACAATTATGGGCGCAGTTGAAGCGATTATTCATTTTTTCCAGACAGGCGGGTGGTTTATGTACCCCATCCTGCTGGTGCTGGCTATCGGTGTGGCGATCACCATCGAACGTGCGGTCAAGTTGCTGCGTGTGAAAAAAAACAACGAGGATATCTGGGGCAAGGTTTACCCCATGCTGGAAGCCGGTGATTTCGATGGTGCGCGAGATGTCACATCCAGCAGTGATTCAGCGATCGGTGTTCTGCTGAACATGGGGCTGTCTCGTCAGGGTTCGGTACGACGACGTGATGATGTCGAGATCGCGATGGAAGAGAGCATGATGGAGATCATCCCGCAGATCGAAAAACGCACACCCTATATAGCGCTGTTTGCAAACATCTCTACCTTGCTCGGTCTGCTGGGTACTATCATGGGGCTGATCGATGCATTCACCGCAGTGGCAGGTGCCGACCCGGCCGAAAAAGCGGATCTGTTGTCTGCCAGTATCTCGGTGGCGATGAATACCACGGCGTTCGGTTTGATGTCCGGTATATTATTGCTGTGCCTGCATGTATGGGTGAACGCAAAGACAGGTGAGATCGTCGATAGTCTGGAGATGGCATCGGTCAAGATGTTGAACATCATCACCGAATTCACCAGACGTCAAAGCGTGCTCGCCAACCAGAATGCCTAGACGTCATCATTACAGGCGGCTGAAGCAGGCACCTGAAGAGATCAATATCACGACCTTCCTGAATCTGATGGTCGTGTTGATTCCGTTCCTGCTGATCACGGCCGTATTTTCCCGTTTGGCCGTGGTGCAGATGAACCTGCCAGTAGAAGAAGCGGCTGCCGGTGTCGAGCAGGAGAAGGTGCAGAACATCGATGTAGTGATGCGACAGAACTCTATCGAATTGCTGCTCGATCAGAAACGTCTGGCCAGCTGGCAGTCGACAGATGATGTAGCAAAAAAACAACTGTCAGAAAAATTGAGAGAATTAAAGCAAGGTCTGCCCGACAAGACAGATGCCTTTCTTCTGGTAGAGCAGGATATACCATACAAGGCGATCATCGCCATGATGGATGTGATGCGTGCGCAGGTGATAAAAGACGAAGGCTCGGGTAAACACAGGCTGGAATATCTGTTTCCGGATATCTCGCTGGGAGATGCGCCATGAAGCAATCTACCCG
>WFUQ01000079.1 GCA_015484935.1 Gammaproteobacteria bacterium | reverse complement strand
GTATGGGGTTATATTTCATCCATACCGCCTGGGAGCACCCTGTCACGTACGATGATGGACAATAGAAACTCAGCAGGCGCGCTTCCAGATCATCAGCGTTGGTCAGCTCTATCAATGATAGCCACAACGGTTCGAACTCTGGCATATACTGTTTTATCGCATTATGACAAGCCTGATAGTTCGGGCGATTAAATTCGCCCTCATTCAGGAACCACTTCTTATACCCTTCTATCGCCTGATCATAGAACGCCAGCCATTTTTTACCTGGCTTGTCCTCATCAACGAACTGTACCAACTTGGTCAGACTCATAAGGAATCATCTGCCGATTTGAGGCTGGCGTGTTTGGCATAGCGCTGGGTCAACTGCACCTCTTCATCTGTCAGCTCACGATATGTCACTGTTTCCTGCACTGTATCGATAAGACTATCGGCTACCGCTGTCAGCGTATTGGTCTCATCCTGCAGTCGTCTGTTAGCAAACAGGATGAGCACATCTGCTCCTTTGTAGACGTATTCGCCCTGCTTCAGTATGCGCAGGATAAATATCTCATCATCAGCAATCTTTCTCGGATTATCGGCATAACGCACAAACTGCAGCGCGCCACCCTCCACTCTGTAGACACCGGTCTCAGGCACATCAGTAATAATCTGCAAGGCTGAGTCTGTATATTTGAAGATCAACTGGCCGAAGTCCTGATGCTCGAATGATCTTACCTGCATATTGAATTCAGCCGGATCGAGATCGAACTCAACATCACTGAACTCAAGCAGATGAAACAGAAACAACGGTATGTTGTGGTTACAGAATGCAGACATGTTGGTCATCGCACTGATACCGGTGACACGCGGATTGAGTTCACCGAGGTACACCTGCATATCATCCTTGTCCGCAACGTCGAGCAGATAATCGACTTCGAAGTAGCCTCGATAACCTCTGTCATACAGAGCACGACCCAGGCGTTCGGTATAGTCATACATGATCGCCTGCGTTCTCTCGTCAAAAATATGTGGATTCACATCATTGCCACACCAACCGCCTTTATAAGGTGTCAACCTCGGGTGGCCGATAATCTCGGTGAGTATCGGTCCGACATAGGTGCCAGAACGTGTCGCACATGCCTCCATCGCAACCTGCAGACACTGTATCCGCTTCATCACCTTGACCTGGTCTTCGGCCTCTACCCTGTCAGCGACCGCATGGTAGTCCTCCTCATTTGAGACAAAGAAGGTCGTCTTGCCGGAATCTCCGTATGCCGTCTGGATCACCACGTCGTCACCCAGATCATATTCGGTCATCACATCCTTGAGTTGCTTGAAGTTTTCTATCTTAACCAGGGCATTCGGCACACTTGGCACATCGACGCTGTTTCCGATCTCTGTCGTGGTGATCTTGTTATCGATCTGCTTCACCAGCTTGTTAGGCGGCATGATCAGCTCCATGTCCAGCGAGCTCACCAACTCTTCCAGCTCTCTGTCATAGAACAGAAACATCGCTCTGGTGCTACGACCTTCATCCTGATGCTTTCTGATCTGTGCGACCACGTCCTTATTCCCGAGCAGGAACTGATTGATGGACTCGATATCCTTGAACACGGGCGTCTCATTGTATTCCGGTAATATCACGCTTTCGTTCTGACCATCGTAACAGTCGATGAAGTTGACGTTCCCCCAACACTTTACCCAGTCAGCCATCGCCATGAGATTGAAGTTGGTCGCGCTGATAAAATAATATACCGTCTCATCTTCGAGAAAATATCTCTTTACATCCTCGATGGTATGTAACACTTGTGCACTCATGTACTTGCCCTTGTAAGATAATCTTCAGTAAATACTTTCAAGCCCTGATCCGAATGGTAACCATGGATCTCTTTGATCTGTATGTTTTGCAGGTAGAGCAGGATGTCGTAGGTGATCAACTGCCCCGGGACGATGATCGGAAAACCTGGCGGGTACGGTGTGACGAAACCGGCTGATACCAGCTTCTCATCATCCATAACCCGGCGCATCAGCTCTGTGGTTAACTCCACGTATTCGGTATGATGTGATTTCAGTCCGGCATAGTATGCGCATCGGATATCGACAGCCTGGAAATTATTTTCTTTCGCTGACTGGAAGGCGACAAATTTTTCATGGTAATTTCGTGTCAACGGCAGATTCGCAACATATCTTTCCTGCTGTGATATCGCAGGTGAATTTTTTAACTTGTTCGCTATGTGATGCAATGACTCGATCAGGTACTCGATGTTGTCTGCGTCCACACCGATATTGACGATGAACAGGATGGTGTTATGCGATGTCTTGTTCACCTGAATATCATATTGCGTCATCAACATCTGTCTGAAATTGGGCCCATCTATACCAGTCGCGCTGATATCCACTGTCACCCGCGTAGGGTCAACTACAAACAGCCTCTCTCTATAGTTTCGATACAATGCCGGGTACATCGTCTTATCTTTATCCAACGGCGTCTCACCTGAGGTATACTCATCCGGTATCAGGTGTGTGTCATCTAGCACGCTGAAATATTTACGCAGCACGGCTGAACCTTTGATCGCACGTCGCAGAGTCCACGCCAGTTGTAACGAGTTACGCACCAACCCGTAACCTTCAAGACTCATCTGTCTGCGCGCGAAATCCAGCGACGCAATTATCTGATAATTCGGTGATGTCGATGTATGCGTCCGGTAAGCCTCATAGAATTCGTCTTCGTTGAATAACACATCATGCACATGTAACATCGATGCCTGCCGGAAGGCAGTAAGTGTCTTGTGTACAGATTGGGTGGCATAGACCCTGACCTGGTATTTTTCTGGATCGGGATACAGATCATTATCCAGCATGTAATCATCGTCCAGCTCGACGCCAGACAGCCAATCCTCATAGACAGCCTTATATCTCTGATCCGTCTGCATCAGGCTTAATGCATTGGCAGCACTCATCGCAGTCTTGCCCTGGTACAGTGGATTGAAGTATCCGAACGAGAACCACGCCTCATCCCAGTGGAAGATAATATCCGGTTTGATAGCGAGCACATCCATCATGTATCGCTTCACATCGTAGATCACACCGTCGAATGTCGAATTGGTCAACGTGATCTGCTTCACCCGGTGCAGCTGCCCCTGCTTGTCGAGATCCAGCAACACCTGTTTGATCCTCTTCAGGGTGACGCAACCATACAGGTCATACTGGTTCAGTGGATACGTCTCCAGAAATATCGGGGTCGCACCCGATAACAGGATAGAGTAAGGGATGGACTTGTGACAGTCAGATGATACCAGCACGACATCACCCGGATGCAGATTTGCCTGCATGACGATCTTGTTCGCTGTGGTGGTGCCATTGGTGATGAAATAGGTTTTTCTGGATTGAAATAAGCTCGACGCTTTCTTCTGCGCCTGTGATATCGAACCCTTGGGATCCATGATCGAATCCATACCGCCCATGGTCGACGATGTCTCGGCAGAGAATATCCCCTGGCCGTAAAAATCAGCTATATCTCTTATCCAGTGCGACGACTGTATCGACTGCCCCTGTGAGATAGGCAGAGCATGGAACACGCTCTTCGGTCGCTTCGCATAGGAACGCAAGGCATCGAAAAACGGAGTGGAATAGCGTTGCTCTATCCCGCTAAGAATCAGTGAGTGCATATCTGCAAACAGACTGATGCTCTGTGTGTAGACGATCCTTTTGAAATTGATCCCGTGTGACTCAGACACGAAACCATCACAGATATAATACTGGTCTATCTCTGGTCGCAGATGTGCGATATGCTTCTTCAGATCGACAGCGATAGTCTCTGCTGCCGCACCATCTACCCCTTGCAGAAAGGGAGCAAACATCTGCGCGAATCCCGACTCTTCCTCTGGCCTCGCGCTGAACCCATCAACATACATACATACTTGTATATCCGGATTAGATAATATCGCCACGACCGCATCGTGATAGTTATCGACAAACAGCACATCGTATAGATATTTGTCATGGAAAGTCTTGAAATTGGCTAATGCGTTCCGATACAGTGCTTCGTATTCATCCTTGTCAGGGTGGATGATCAAAACTTCAAAATACGGTTTCAGGTTTTTTGTTTTCTCCTGCGTCGCATATTTTGACGACAGCAGACTACTACGCGGTTTGTCCAGATTATTCAGATTGGTGTAGTAAGGGATAAATTCCTGTGCACGGTAACAGCGGCTTTCCAGCGTCTCCAGAAGATTCCGGCACAGCAGTCTGAATATATCCAGGCTTGAGCTGTCGAGATACTCTCTCAACTTGTACAGCGTCTCTCTGCCGGGGAATGCCCAATAACGTTCCAGCTTGCAGGCTTCATCAAGCTTATCGCTCAGCAGGTCAGACTCGGATGCTTCTGCAGCAGCGTATATCTCACGCCAGAGAGTCAGCCGATAATCATCCAGATCAAAGGTGTTACCTGTCTGGATCATACTTACTTGGCCAGTGCGAGCAGAACTGATTTCGCATCTACGTTCTCAGGGTCAAGAATCAACACTTCCTGCATGATAGCTTTGGTGCGAGCTGTCTC
>WFUQ01000078.1 GCA_015484935.1 Gammaproteobacteria bacterium | reverse complement strand
GGAAAACAGATGGCACGGTATGTCACGCAGCTTTCAGATGTACAAGGATTCGCATCTGTTTCAGGAGCTGCACTGGTATCGTGCCAGGGAAAAGAAAACCTATCGGCTCAATCTTGCCTGTCTGCAACGCAAGCCCGAGCATATCGTCACACTGGAGTGGAAATGGATCAGCACGGCCATCGCCACAGCCATCTGGTCGGCAGTGCTGGTTTATCTTGGGAGTTTCACGGCGTTTTTCAACAGTAATAGTATACAGCCTGAGCATGCTATCGCTGCCGGCATCCTGATGGCGACGATTACCTTTATCTCCTTGATCCTGTTCATCTATCAGAAGAAAGACCAGTACATCTTTTATACCTACTGTGCACAAGTACCCATCGTTATTCTGGATACCAACAAACCGGATCCGATCACATTCGAGGCGACCAAAGACCGGATCATCCGCGGAATCAATCGATCCACAGTGTACAAAGATCCACAGGAAGTATTAGTCACTGAGTTGAAGGAGCTGAGACGGCTTCGTGATGAGGGCATCATCCTGGATAAGGACTACGAGGCTGCGAGACAGCAGATATTCAGTCATCAGGAATACAGCTCGTCAGTGGATACTATCTAGCTCCACAGGATATATCTGTATCACGTTATCTATCAGCATAATGTATATTATGTTAAATAGTGTATCTATCCATGTATCATGGGCAACTACTCTGCAAGGTCATGGCCATGCATTGTTTATTCTTGCCACGAAGGACGCGAATTTAGTATTGCTGTCTTCACCCCCGGATTCGTCATCCCCGCATGCTGTTGACGGGGATCCTTTATTATAGTGATGTGGTATATGGATTCCTGTTTGTGCGGGAATGACGGGTAACTGTATACCTGTAACAATAATGTATTTTCTTCGCGTACTTTGCGTTCTTCGCGGCTAATGGATTAAGGTCTTATCTACGTTTATGCGCGTTCATTGTGTGAATTAGTCAGGAGCATCCCTGCTTCTGCCGAGAACAGCGGCCTAAGCTGCACTTATACTAGTGTTTCCCGGGCGCGAGTTTTACACCGCGACGTTCATAATGGATGTAGGACTGTATCGCAGTCATATCAGGATCATCCAGGGCCAGGGGCTCGCCTTCTAGCGGGTTCATGATGCACCAGTTGATCATCTCACCGAGCACGGCAACCTTGCCCAGCTGTTGCTGGAATTTCGGATAGGTTTCAGGGTGGATATTGGTGGCATTCGGGTGGCACTGGTCACAGGACACGGTGTTTTCATTTTTGAGGCCACCGTGGAATACGGCTTCGCCATGATCGACCACGCTCATGAACTCATCATTCCAGTGCTTCAGGTCTGCTTCGGTGAAATTATCAGCCTGACTTGTATGGCTGAACGACAGCGTCATCGCGAGGACGGAAATAGTCGATAGTGTTTTGTTCATTATGATTCTCCCTGCACGCTCAATAGTGGTCTTGTGCGACTGTCTGTTTATATTGAAAATCTTTATCGGCCGGATGACCAGCCTTGCTGTCGAATGCGACTATGCGGTTGGTGTTGTCGGGAAGTACGTAATTGAGATCGACATTCCCGGTATGCATGTTGATGAATTGCCAACCGGTGGCATCGCGTTCGAAGAACGGGTCGGCGCGGTTCATCTCGACGGTCAGTTTGGGCATGTAGCTGTCTTTCTGTACATAACTCTTCGGATATGGCCATGGCCACGCGGTAGCCATCGCTGAGTTGAAGCTGATATTGCCGATCTGGTTGTACTGTATCTGATGTACATGGCCATAGATAACCGTGGCCTTGTCGAACGGTTTGAGTAGCGCCTGTACCTGTTCGGCATCATCCGTCCAGAAGTTCCAGCCCTTGTATATCTTCTGTAGTGGTGAGTGTGAGAACACGACCAGTGGTGTGTCTTTTGAGATTTTTGAAAGGTCATCCTGTAACCACTTGCGTTGTGCTTCACCGACCATGAATGGCTGACCGTGCGGGTTGTCGAGTCTTGCCATCTGTTTCATGCGGTCCATGCCTTTATCCCATTTCTGGTGCATCCATTTCTCGTAAGTCAGGATGCTGTTGAGAACCACGAAGTGCACACCTTTATGATCGAAACTGTAATGGTCGGCACCGAGTTGTTTTTGCCAATAGTCACCGAGATCGACGTAGTAATCGTGCTCGCCCATCACATAATGGGTTTTGGCATTGAGTCCTGAAAGTATCTCCAGGCCATGATCAATCTCTGCCGGTTTGCCCAGTTGTGCGATATCGCCACCGTAGAAGACGAAGTCCGGTTTCGGGTCGAGCAGATTGGTTTCAGCGACGGCACGGATCAGTCCCCTGTCCCAGTTGCGTACGAACTTGTTACCTTTTATCTGGGTGATGTGGGAATCCGAGATATACGCGAAGTTGAAATTCTTTGGATTGTTTTTGCCGAATGCGATCTCTATGTTGGTCAAGGGTAAAGCACCCGCAGCCACGACGGCTGTGCGTTTGAGGAAATCTCTACGGCTGAATGGTTTGTTCATCATCTCTCTCCTGTGTGCCTTATTTATTAGCCAGCTTGTCAAATTTCGGGCTGGTCAGTGATTCCAGAAATGCCACCAGATCTTTCTTCTCCTGCTTGCTCAGTTTGAGAGGTCTGATGCCGCCACTCAGAAAGCCTGAGAGAGGATCGTTCTGTTTGATACGGCCGCCGTTGTTGTAGAAATCGACGACTTCTTCCAGTGTTTTCAGACTGCCATCGTGCATATAAGGTGCTGTCAATGTCAGATTACGCAAGCTGGGGGTTTTGAACGCCCCTACTTCGGTGATGTTGCCTGTGACCGCAAAACGTCCCAGTTCTGATACGTTACTGTCGGTTAATACTTCGACGTCCAGATCGAGTCGGGAGTTGTTTTTCTTTTTGATGAATGCAGATGCGGTCTTTGCTTCCTTGCCTTTTATCTTCTTGAATCCGACTCCGATGTTATGGAAACGGTTGTCGGTGAACAGTGCCTGTGTCTGTTCGATAGTATGACAGGAAACACACCGTGCTTTGTTGCGGAACAGTTTGAGTCCACGTTGTGCAGCTCGACTCAAGGCTGTTTTATCACCACCATACTGATAGCGGTCGAAAGCTGAATTGCCGCCGATGATGGTGCGCTCGAAGCTGGCGATCGCTTTGGCGACATGATCGATGTGTATCTTCTTACCACTGACACCGAACACTTTCGTGAAGGCCAGGTTATAGTCATCATCGGCACGTACTTTTTCGAGCAATACTTCGTGATTGGCCAGACCGCCTTCGACCGGGTTGATGAATGGCCCTTTGGATTGACCTTCCAGATCGGGTTCGCGTCCATCCCAGAACTGACTGGTCATGTATGCTGCATTGATGACCGTCGGAGCGTTACGGGTACCTGTCTGATCTTGGAAGCCTTTTGATACTTGAAGGTTGTCGGTGAACCCCTTCTCTTTTGCATGACAGGTCGAACAACTGACTTTACCGTCGGCACTCAATCGTTTGTCATGATAGAGCCTGTCGCCCAGTTTTATCTTGTCTGTAGTCTGTGGGTTATCTGCAGGTATCGGTAATGCAGGTAAACCAAGCATCGCGTCTGCTATTGCTGTGCCGTTGACGCTGACTAGCATCACGACGGTGAGTACTGCAGGTACAGTCGGTTTCATGGCGGCATCCTCCTTTCACTGAATTGTTTTCTTGCTGGCGTGTTGTTGTTCGCGCGCGTTTATTATTTTGTTTGAGTGATTGTTGCGCTGTATGGCCTGTAAAGCAATTAGGTATTGTTAATTACGTTATTAGCTTGTGGCTATCGTTGTGCATAACAATCGATGCCTGCAGGATTTGTAGTTCAGAATATTAGCGATTGCTAACAGTGTTCTTCCTGAACATATTGAATAGACAGGCTTGATTGAAAGATTGTTTTTGATTGATAATGACTATTACGACTAGTCTGTATGGATCAGGGAAATGACACTAACTGAATTACGTTACATCGTTGCCGTTGCTCGCGAGAAACATTTTGGTCGTGCAGCGCTTGCCTGCCACGTCAGTCAACCGACACTCAGTGTGTCGGTGAAGAAGCTGGAAGATGAGCTCGGAGTATCGGTATTCGAACGGCGAGCCAATGAGATCACCCTCACCCCCATCGGTGAGCAGATCGTCGAACAGGCTCAGCATGCACTCGAATCGGCCGAATCGGTCAAGTTGGTCGCTCAACAGGGCAAGGATCAACTGGCCGGTCCGTTACGTATCGGTGCGATCTATACGATCGGGCCATATCTGTTTCCTGATCTGATTCCTGTCCTGCGTGAGCGCGCACCGCATATGCCACTGGTGATCGAGGAAAATTACACATCAGTATTGCGAGAGAAACTCAAACAAGGTGAGTTGGACGTGATCATTGTGGCGCTGCCTTTCGAAGAACAAGGCATCGTCAGTCTGCCACTCTATGAAGAACCTTTCGTCGTACTGTTACCTGCGGGACATCCTCTGACACAACGCAAAACCATCAGATCCGCCCATCTGGAAGATGAAACTGTATTATTGCTCGGAGCCGGACACTGCTTTCGTGATCATGTTATCGATGCCTGCCCTGCCTGTGTACCAAAACCGGGTATCGAAGGTGATCTGCCACACACTATAGAAGGTGGGTCACTCGAAACGATCCGTCATATGGTGGTTTCCGGACTGGGTGTCACCGTGTTGCCCTGTACGGCAGCCGGTGCAGACAGGTATTCTCAACGACTGCTCGAGATAAGACGGTTTACCAAGCCAGTGCCAAGCCGTACTGTGGTTGCTGCGTGGCGGGTCTCGTTTCCGAGACCAAAGGTAATCGATCTGATAAAGCAGTCGATCAACGAATGCCAGATCGGTTGTGTGCGGCGGCCTAAAGTGCCAAAAACCTGATACTTTCGGCGATTTGTGAATCCTGCTACGCTATCACCACTAAACATTAGTAATTGCTTATATTTGAATGACTTTTTGTCAGGCATATTTAAAACACGCATTGCTAGCAGTGATATTTTTAAGGGGAATGCAGTGCTGAGTGAGCAGTTTATTAATAAACTGTATAAATACATAAGGATATTCTAAAAAAACCCCCGATTTTGCTTGTAAATCACTACTATAGAAAATAGAATACGCGCCGTTACTATAGGGCCTGAAGCTTAACTGTGCCTTATGAAGGCACTCAACACATGCCTTTAACAAAAAGAATTTAAAACTAAAATTACTTGTCAGGAGTCAACATGATTGCAGCAATGCGTGTTGCCGGTTTGTTAGGTCTAATGCTTTTAAGTGGTGAATCACTCGCCGATTATCAGCTGAACATGGTCCCCGGTGTAACTGAATTTAGCCAGGGTGCGTATGAAATTCACACTATGGTTATGTGGATATGTGTCGTTATCGGCATCGTTGTATTTGGTGCAATGATCTACTCTATTATTAACCATCGTAAATCGAAAGGTGCAGTCGCCGCCGATTTTCACGAGAGTACAACACTCGAGATCATCTGGACCATCATACCTTTTGTCATTCTGATCGTGATGGCGATTCCTGCCACCAAGGTTCTGCTGGCGATGGAAGATGTATCTGGTACCGAGATGTCAGTAAAAGTCACTGGTTACCAGTGGAAATGGCACTACGACTACAATGTTGGTGAGAAAGCTGAAGAGATCAGCTTCTTCAGCAACATCACTACGCCTGATTCACTGTCGATAGCGACCAGTGGCAACGTTGTCAAAGGGGATAATTATCTGACCGATGTCGATAATCGCATGATCATCCCTACCGACACCAAAGTTCGCTTACTGTTTACTTCCAACGATGTTATCCACGCCTGGTGGTTACCTCAGTTCGGTGTCAAGAAAGATGCTATTCCCGGATTTATCAACGAGAGCTGGATCAGCGTTCCTGAGCCAGGTATCTACCGTGGTAAATGTGCTGAGTTATGTGGTACCAATCATGGTTTCATGCCTATCGTCGTTGAAGCTTTGAGCAAGGAGGATTATGCGGCCTGGGTCGATGGTCAGAAATCAGCTGCTGCTGAAGTCGCTGCAAGTGCAAGCAAGACCTGGAGCAAAGCGGATCTGATGGCTAAAGGCGAGCAGGTTTACGCTACTTTCTGTGCCGGTTGTCATCAGGCTAACGGTGAAGGTTTACCGAATGTATTCCCCGGGCTTAAAGGCAGTGCTGTCGCGACTGGTGATATCAGCAAACATCTGGATGTCGTCTTTAACGGTGTAGCGGGCACAGCGATGCAAGCTTTCGGTGGTCAGCTTAACGATGTCGATATGGCAGCGGTTGTTACCTACGAGCGTAATGCATGGGGTAACGATGTCGGTGATATGGCACAGCCATCTGACGTCAAGGCGATGCGTTAAGTCGTCGGACTCAACCGCATAACAACAGAATAATATTTAACAGGATATAAGAGGCAATTATGAGCGCTGTTATAGAAGAACATCATGATCATCACGATCACAAACCCACCGGCATAGGCCGCTGGTTGTTTAGTACTAATCATAAAGACATCGGAACCATGTACCTGTGGTTCTCATTCCTGATGTTCTTTATCGGTGGTACGTTGGCACTGGTTATCCGTGCTGAACTATTCGAACCCGGTCTGCAGTTTGTAGAACCTGAGTTCTTCAATCAGATGACGACCCTGCATGGTCTTATCATGGTATTCGGTGTCATCATGCCGGCTTTCGTCGGTCTGGCTAACTGGATGGTTCCGATGATGATCGGTGCGCCGGATATGGCGCTGCCACGTATGAATAACTGGAGTTTCTGGTTGCTGCCAGGTGCTTTCGGTATATTGATCGCCAGCCTGATCATGAGCATCATGGGTATGGGGTCTGCGCCGAACTTCGGTTGGACGTTCTACGCACCACTCTCTACTACCTATGGTCCGGCTTCGACCGATTACTTCATCTTCTCGGTCCATCTGATGGGTATCTCATCCATCATGGGTTCGATCAACATCATCGCTACCATCATGAACATGCGTGCACCTGGCATGACATACATGAAGATGCCTATCTTCGTATGGACATGGTTCATCACTGCTTACCTGCTGATTGCTGTTATGCCAGTACTGGCCGGCGCGGTGACCATGATGTTGACTGACCGTAATTTCGGCACCAGCTTCTTCAATGCTGCTGGTGGTGGTGACCCGGTCATGTTCCAGCACATATTCTGGTTCTTCGGTCACCCTGAAGTGTATATCATGATCCTGCCTTCATTCGGCATCATCTCCGAGATCGTACCTACCTTCGCACGTAAGAAGATCTTCGGTTACAGCTCCATGGTATACGCCACAGCGTCTATCGCATTCCTGTCGTTCATCGTATGGGCGCATCACATGTTCACGACCGGTATGCCTGTTGCGGGTGAGTTGTTCTTCATGTATGCCACCATGCTTATCGCGGTACCGACCGGTGTGAAAGTCTTCAACTGGGTGAGCACTATGTGGAAAGGTTCGATGACCTTCGAAACCCCTATGTTGTTTGCGATCGCTTTCATCTTCCTGTTCACCATCGGTGGTTTCACAGGACTGATGTTATGTATCACCCCTGCTGACTTCCAGTACCATGATACATACTTCGTAGTCGCGCATTTCCACTACGTGCTGGTCACCGGTGCTGCGTTCGGTATCATGGCCGGGGTCTACTTCTGGCTGCCTAAATGGACCGGAAACATGTATGACGAGACATTGGGTAAATGGCACTTCTGGACTTCTGTCATATCAGTGAATGTGTTGTTCTTCCCTATGCACTTTGTCGGTTTGGCGGGTATGCCACGTCGTATCCCTGATTACAGCCTGCAGTTTGCAGAGTTCAATGCCATGGCTTCAGTGGGCGCATTCGCTTTCGGTTTCTGTCAGCTGATCTTCCTCTACAACGTGATCAAGACTGCCCGCGGCAAGACTTCTGTCAAAGCTACCGGTCAGGTATGGGAAGGTGCACATGGTCTGGAATGGACATTGCCTTCACCAGCACCGTTCCATAGCTTTACTACTCCTCCACAAGTCAAATAAGCAGTAGAGAAGTAACAGCAAGATATGACCGCGCAACCCGATAATAATCATTCAGGCGGAGACGACAACAAAAAAGTCGTTACCCGCTTGATGTTTATCGTCATCGGCATGTTTGCCTTCGGGTTTGCGCTGGTTCCTATCTATGATGTGTTCTGTGATATCACAGGGCTCAACGGTAAAACACAGGGACAGGTGTCGTTTTCGGAACAACCGAAAGTCGATATGACGAGGGAAGTGCATATTCAGTTTGTTGCAAGTTTGAACGAGAGCATGCCATGGGAATTTCACCCCATGACAAAGACGGTTACCGTTCATCCTGGTGAATCGATGAAGATCGAGTATCTCGCCAGGAACATGACTGATCATGCGATCATCGGTAATGCGGTTCCGAGTGTCGCACCGGGACTCGCAGCCCCCTACTTCCAGAAGACAGAATGCTTCTGCTTTACAGAACAGAAGCTGGAAGCTGGAGAAGAAAAACGTATGCCAGTGGTGTTTGTTGTCGATCCGGAGTTACCGGAAGACGTAGAGACGTTAACACTGTCGTACACATTTTTTATTAAACCTGGGTCTGAGACGATAACGACTTCGGCTTTGCACCCTTAAACAGTAATTTAATTACAAGAAGAACCAGGAACTATAACAATGTCCACATCAAATCATGACGAATATTACATTCCTGAACCAAGTAAATGGCCACTTGTCGGCACTATCGCGCTGACAACAACCGTTATTGGTGCAGTCAATACCATTCATGCTGGTGAGCTCAGCATGATATTGCCAGTAGGCTTGCTGCTCGTAGCCTATCTGTTCTTCGGTTGGTTCAGTGCGGTCATAGATGAATCTATGGCGGGGCAGTACAATGCACAGGTCGATCGTTCATTCCGTATCGGTATGTTGTGGTTCATCTTTTCTGAAGTCATGTTCTTTGCAGCTTTCTTCGGTGCCCTGTTCTATGCGCGCGTGTTTGCGATGGAATGGTTAGGTGGGGCAAGTAACAATGCTTCGACACATGAGTATCTGTGGCCTGCTTTCGAAGCGGTCTGGCCGGTATTGACGAATCCTGACAATTCCCTGTTTGTTGCACCTGAAGAAAAGATGGGTGCATGGGGCTTGCCTGCCTGGAATACAGCTGTGCTGCTGACCTCAAGTGTGACAGTCACTATCGCTCATCATGCTTTGCGTGCTGGGCATCGCAAGCCGCTCATCATCTGGCTGGCAGCTACCGTCGCTCTCGGTGTCATCTTCCTGATTCTCCAGGTTGAAGAATATGCGCATGCATACAGTGAGATGGGTCTGACACTTGATTCAGGTATCTACGGAAGCACCTTCTTCATGTTGACCGGTTTCCATGGCTTCCACGTGACTATGGGTACGACCATGTTGCTGGTGATGCTGATCAGAAGTATGAAAGGACATTTCACAGCTGACAAACACTTCGCATTCGAAGCTGTTGCCTGGTACTGGCACTTTGTGGATGTGGTCTGGTTAGGCTTGTTTATCTTTGTTTACTGGTTATAGTACCAGCGAACAACGCGCAGTGAATAGTTGATAATTATTCACTGATATCAGGACAGGCCGTGTGGTTGAATAAGCCCCACGGCCTGTCCTACTAATAACAGTATGAAAATGAGCACTGAGATACCGATACGTTTGGTGAGTGCGTTGAGCATACGGTCAGATTTTCCTTCATCCTTAATCATGTAACTAAGGGCCTGACCTAGGCTGAAGATGACGAATAACAGTAAACCGATGATGATTGCTTTAAAAATCACGCTATTCTCCCCAGTTGTTTAGTGTCCGGATATGAGCGAGAGTCCGATTGTAAAATCATTGTTGCATGCCAGATTGGTGAATGTGAATGTGGGATTGTACCAATTTAGCCCGGGTATATTCACTACCATTATCACGATCGCCTTGCTCTATGTCATGCTTTCCTTCGGTCAGTGGCAATGGGATAAGGGCGAATATCGTGAACAATTACAGGCTACTATCACTTCCAGGATGGATATCGAGCCTGTCGAGTTGCATCTGTTGCCTGAATCGGTGATGGACCGCCGGTTTCTACCGGTAACAGCGACTGGCCGCTTCGATTCAGAACACCAGTTCCTGTATGACAATCGTATCGTAAAAGGACGCTCTGGATACGATGTCTATACGCCGTTTCTGACAGATGCAGGTTACCTCATACTGGTGAATCGAGGCTGGTTGCCACAGGGGCGTACCCGTCAGGATCTGCCTGAGGTGTCCGTAACAGATAAACCAGTAACGATCACTGGTCTGCTCGACACCTACCCCTCCAAAGGAGTGATATTGGCAGATGATGTCAATCAGGGCACCAGCTGGCCACGTGTGCTGCAGTATCTGGATGAAGATGAACTGAGTGCGATGTCAGGTCGTGAGCTCTATGAGATGGTCATCTGGCTGAAACCAGATACCGAGTATGGTTATGTCCGGGAATACCCGGCACTGAACCTGAACAGTGAAAAAAATACAGGATATGCTTTCCAGTGGTACGCGATGTCTCTTGCGTTGAGCATCATCTATCTGCTGGTAAATACGAAAAAGAGAGATCAATCAACTACGTGAGTTGATCCGCGATGTTAACCGAGACGAAGTTATGACTGAACAAAATGTTCAAACTGAAATGCCAACCACGAAAAAAAATCCCTATACGATTTGGTTTGTGGTGTTGTCATTTGTCGCCCCTGTGGCGCTGGCATACATCATGTTTTACTTCGTCGATGTGACATCGTTCAATAACCATGGTGAGATCTATAAACCGGTCGTCGACATCTCCAGACTGGAACTGACAGATGCTGAAGGTAACGCACTGGAAGATAAAGAGATTCGTTATAAATGGCGTTTTTATTCTTTTATCGACAACAGTTGTGACCAGGCATGCCAACAGCGCTTGATCGAAGTGAGACAGCTGCACAAGGCATTCGGCAAAAATGCACACCGGATATTACGTTACATCGTTTTTCTCGAAACCCCATCTAAGACGCTGAAAGATTTTATTGACACGGAGCTGCCTGAGGCTAACAGTCTGTATGGCAAGCGAGAGACTATATATAATTCTCTGGGCATCGTTGACGAGAAAAACGGGATTTTTATCAGTGATCCGATGGGCAATGTCATGATGCGTTTCAGACAGGAACAGCCCATGAAAGAACTCCAGTTCGATATGAAAAAATTACTAAAGGCATCTCAGATTGGCTAAACAGAGAACAATCAGCTGCAAACGGGCGATATCTGCTGTGGTTACCGCTACAGTCAGTGTCCCGCCTGGTACATCTGGCTGCCCTGTCAGCGGAAATATCCAGTCACTATGAATGATACAACGACACAAGAAAACCGTGCGATATGGCGTGATTACTTCGCTCTGTGTAAGCCGAAGGTCATCGCATTATTACTGCTGACATCTGTTGTGGGTGTGGTCATGGCCAGTCCACCGGGTGAGATATCCCTGTTCGTGTTGATCGTCTCAACCATCGGTATCGGTATGGCGACATCTGCGGGTGCAGTTATCAATCAGTTGGTCGAGTGGGAAAGCGATGCCAGGATGGCACGCACAGAAAATCGTCCTCTACCACAGGGTAAAGTCACACAGCAGAACGCTTTCATGTTTGCCATTTTGCTGGCTGCCGGGTCGATGTTTATCCTGACTGGTTATATCAATGTGCTGACGGCTGTCCTGACCTTCGCCAGTATGATCGGCTACGCCGTCATCTATACCATGTATCTAAAAAAAGCCACACCACAGAATATCGTCATCGGTGGACTGGCCGGCGCAACGCCACCATTATTGGGCTGGACTTCAGTGACCGATAGCATCGATGCTGAAGCATTATTGATGGTCCTGATAATATTTACCTGGACCCCTCCCCATTTCTGGGCACTTGCGATCCACAGGCGTGATGACTATGCAAAAGTCAATCTGCCTATGCTGCCGGTGACACATGGCGTAGAATTTACCAAGTACTCTATCTTCGGATACACCATCCTGATGATCCTGGTGACCATACTGCCCTATCTGGCTTATATGCGTGGCTTGATCTATCTGGCTGCAGCACTCCTTCTGGGTGGGTATTTTATGTTCATGGTACTGAAATTGATGTTCGCCGAGAAAGAGAACACAGCGATCAAGACCTTTGTCTACTCTATCAACTACCTTATGCTGTTATTTATCGCGATGGTAGTGGACCATTACTACCCGATCTACCTCAGCTAGATAAGCACCTTCTTATCGTCATCAGAATCAATGATGAAATATCGGTGATCGATTAAACTTTTTTCTACGTTAACCATCCTACATCCCATATGCAGAAACAGACAAAAACACTGGTCGTGATCGTCGCCTTCGTAGCGATGCTTGCCGGATTCTGGTTCGGACAGCAACAGGATCACCAGACCAAGCCTGAGATACAGGGCTTCGTTATCGACCCTCCACGCAGGTTGGGTACCCCCGAGTTGCGACAGGCTGATGGCGCGATCTTCAGCAAGCATGATCTGAGCGGGCACTGGAGTCTGATGTTTTATGGTTACACCAACTGCCCTGATATCTGCCCTACCACCCTCAATACACTGGCGACAGCAAAGAAAAAATCACTCCAGAGCGGCAAGGTATTTCCCAGGGTAGTCTTTGTCTCTGTTGATCCGGTGCGTGACGATGTGGATCTGATAGATGAATACGTGCGTTACTTCGACGAAGACTTCATCGGTGTGACCGGTGAGGAAAAAATGCTGCAGGCGATGGCAAGTCAGATGAGCGTAGCAGCGATCGCGATGCCTTCAGACGATCCTGAAGAGTATAAGGTAGATCACAGTGCGAACCTGATGTTGCTCAATCCCAGGGCTGAGCTGGTGGCAATAATGAGACCGCCACATAGTGTAGAGAGTATCCTAGAGACACTACAAACAGTCGTTGCTGACAGATAGCCTTGACGATAAAAAAGCGGACATAAGCCCGCTTTCTTATCAACCGATCGTTCTCTTCTGTTCCTCAGGGACGCTCATCCACTATCTCTTCTTTCGATTCGACCAGGAAATCCTGTTTTTTCACGCCCATCATCATGAGAGTACTACTGGCGACGTAGATCGATGAATAGGTGCCGACAAACACGCCGATGATGAGTGCAAAAGCAAACCCGTGTATCACTTCTCCGCCAAGGAAGAACAGGGCGAACAACACGATCAATGTCGTTAGCGAGGTCATCATGGTACGTGACAGAGTCTGATTGATAGAGAGATTCAGGATCTCGGCAGGTGTCTTTTTACGTATGTAACGGAAAGTCTCGCGGATACGGTCCAGTACCACGACAGTATCGTTAAGCGAGTAACCGATCACAGCCAGGATCGCTGCCAGTACGCTCAGATCGAAATCGACCTGTAATATAGAAAAAATACCGACCGTGATGATGACATCATGTATCAGGGCAAATATCGCACCGATCGCGGATTTGAGCTGAAAGCGAAAGCCGACATAGACCAGGATGCAGCCCAATGCGATGAGCAGTGCAAGGCCACCCTGATCGCGCAACTCTTCACCTACCTGAGGGCCGACAAACTCGACACGCCTCATCTCAAGTTTCTCATCAGTGCCCTGGCGCAGTACCGAGATTATCTCATCACTGACACTGGCTTGATTCGCATCTTCACGAGGTGCGATCCTGATCAGTATGTCTTTGGATGTACCGAAATGTTGTACCTGTGCATCGGCAAAGTTATTGTTGGCCAGGGTTTCACGGATGGGTGTGATGTCAGCGTCATTTTCATAGCCGACTTCGATCAGGTAACCACCGGTAAAGTCGATGCCAAGGTTCAGGCCGTTGGTCGCAATACTGATGATCGAAAGTATGACCAGTAACCCTGACATAGCAAGCGCCAGATTGCGTTTACCCATAAAATTGATATTTAACTGTTTACTTAAAATTTTCATAGCGATGATATCGTTTGTTTAGTATTTTCGTGATTGACGAATTGCCAGTTTAAATAGACAGCTTCTTGATGTTCTTGCCGCCGTACACCAGATTGGATAATGCACGGGTGCCAACGATCGCGGTAAACATCGAGGTCAAGATACCGATGCTCAATGTGACAGCGAAGCCTTTTATCGGGCCTGTCCCCAGGCTGAACAGGACGATAGCTGCGATCAAGGTCGTGACGTTGGCATCAGTGATGGTGCTGAAGGCTTTCTCATAGCCTGCGTGGATACTGGCTTGCGGGGAATTCCCGTTGCGTATTTCCTCTCGTATCCGTTCGAATATCAAGACGTTCGCATCGACCGCCATACCGACAGTCAATACGATACCGGCAATGCCCGGTAAAGTCAGCGTTGCCTGTAACATCGATAGTATCGCGACCAGGATGATCAGGTTGAATGTGAGTGCGATGTTGGCAAACATACCGAAAGTCTTGTAGTACACTGCCATGAATACCAGTACCAGCACGAAGCCGATCATCACGGAACGGAAGCCCTGGTCGATGTTATCTTTACCCAGACTTGGACCGATGGTCCGTTCTTCGACGATCTCGACTGGTGCCCGCAAGGAACCGGCGCGTAACAGCAATGCCAGATCGTGTGCTTCTGTCGATTCCAGTCCGGTTATCTGAAAGCGCGCACTGAACTGGTCACGGATGGTCGAAACGTTGATCACTTCTTTTGTCGTGGTACGTTTCTTGACTGTCTTGCCATTGATCTTTTCGGTGACGACTTTATTTTCGATGAAGATGACGGCCATCGGGTTGCCGACGTTCTCACGTGTGGTCTCCCCCATCTTCTTCGCGCCTTTGCTGTTGAGGCGGACCGAAACAGCAGGGACCCCTTTGTCGGTGTCGATAGTCGCTGCTGCATCATTTATCTGGTCACCTGTGACGATGATACGACGACTCAGTAATACCGGGTCACCGTTGCGTTCTTCGTATAGCAAGGCATTAAGAGGAACTCTTCCCGTTCTCTTGGCATCCACCCAGTCGTTGAGTGTTCCTTGCGCCATCCTGAATTCCAGTGTGGCAGTCGCGCCCAGAATTTTCTTGGCAGTCGCTGTGTCCTGTATACCGGGCAATTGCACCACGATACGTGAATCGCCTTGTTGCTGAATGACAGGTTCAGCGACACCCAGTTCATTCACACGATTACGTAGCGTGATGATATTCTGTTCCAGTGCCGCTTTCTTTTCATCGCGGATCGCGACTTCGGTCAAGGTCGCACGTAACTGCATCTCACCTTCTACTTCTGTGAAAGTCAGTGACGGGAACTCACGTTTGAGTTTGCTTAAGGCTTGTTCCAGTGATTCCTGATTGCTGAAACGGATGAAGAGGTCTTCGCCTTCTTTACGTATGCCGCGGTAACGGATCTTTTTATCACGCAGAAAGCTACGCATATCAGATGTGAGGATATCCTGCATCCGCTTGATCGCCGAATGCATATCGACTTCCATCAGGAAGTGCACCCCGCCACGCAGGTCGAGGCCCAGATACATCGGTACAGCACCCAGCGACTGTAACCATCCCGGGGTTGCAGGTGCCAGGTTGAGCGCGACCAGATAGTTCTTGTCCAGAGAATCTTTCAGTTGTTCAGCACCGACCAGCTGGGCTTCTTCGTTGTTGAAGCGAACCAGTATCTTGCCTTGAGAAACTTCTACCTGTTTGACACCGACAGAGCTGCTGGCCAGTATCTTTTCGATGGAGTTACGGTCTTCCTCGAGCAGTGCTCTGGTTCGATGTGATATCTGCAGGGCCGGATCTTCACCGAAGACATTCGGTAATGCGTAGAGTGAACTGACGATCAATACGACTATCAGTAACAGGTATTTCCACAAAGGGTAATGGTTGAGCATGATGGAACGTTTTCCGAAAGTTTATTTTTATTCTGGTGTAAGTGTCTGTCTGAATGCGCTGCTAGCTGGATAATTCTTTGATGGTGCCTTTGGGCATCACAGATTGAATGGCGTGCTTCTGGATATGTACGCTGATGTCGTTGCCGATATCCAGGGTGACGAAGTTTTCACCGACAGCGGTGACTTTGCCTAACAGCCCGCCGGTGGTAGTGACCTCTTCACCTTTCTGCAATGAAGCGATCATGTTTTTGTGTTCTTTATGACGTTTGCTCTGAGGGCGTATCAGAAAGAAATAGAAAAGTGCGACCAGACCGATAGGTAATATCATCGATGCGAAAGCATCAGGTGCGGCAGCAGCTGCAGGAGCCGCTTCGGCCAGTGCGTCGGAGATGAAAAAGCTCATAATATCCTCAAGATTCTCTTGATTTCAAAGCGGCGTATTATGCCATAAAACAGGGACTCTAGGGCGGATGGCGAGAGCATGGCCGATAAAATATCGTGGTTTTGTATCTCAGGCAGGTGCGGCTCTCTGGGCGTAGAAGTCTTGCTTGAAGCGGTCGAAGCGGTTTTCTTCGATAGCCGTTCTGATGTCGCGCATCAGGTCCTGATAGTAGTGCAGATTATGGATGGTGTTGAGCCGTGACCCCAGAATCTCACCGCACTTGTCCAGATGGCGCAGGTAGGATCGACTGTAGTGCTGACAGGTATAGCAGCCACACTGCTCGTCTACCGGGCGTGTATCGTCCTGATAGCGGCTATTACGTATCTTGAGGACACCACTGCGTGTGTACAGATGGCCGGTACGAGCGTTTCTGGTGGGGATGACGCAGTCGAACATGTCCACTCCCCGGCTGACGGCTTCCACGATATCTTCAGGTTTGCCTACCCCCATCAGGTAGCGGGGTTTGTCTGCAGGCAACAGCGGCACAGTGGTATCCAGTACGGCATTGCGTTCCTCGACGGGTTCGCCGACCGAGAGACCACCGATAGCATAGCCGTCAAAACCGATGTCATGAAGTGCTGTAGCAGATTGCTGGCGCAGGTCGTCATACATGCCGCCCTGTACGATGCCGAACAGCGCGTTCGTGTTGCCCTGATGCGCCGTCTTGCAGCGTTTGGCCCAACGCAGTGACAGTTCCATCGATTCCTGGGCTTGCTCGTGGGTGGCCGGATATGGCGTACATTCATCGAAGATCATGACGATATCCGAACCCAGGTCACGCTGTATCTGCATCGAACTTTCCGGGGTCAGCAGTACTTTGTCGCCATTCACCGGCGACTGGAACTCAACACCCTGCTCGCTGATCTTGCGCATCTTGGCGAGGCTGAATACCTGAAAACCACCCGAATCGGTCAGGATGGGACCTTGCCAGTGCATGAAATCGTGCAGGTCGCCGTGCTTTTTGATGGTGTCGGTGCCGGGGCGCAGCATCAGATGGAAGGTATTGCCGAGGATAATCTGTGCACCTGTCTGCTGGAGTTCTTCCGGTGTCATGGCTTTGACGGTGCCGTAAGTACCGACTGGCATAAACGCGGGGGTTTCGATGGTGCCACGATCGAACTCTATACGAGCTCGTCTTGCCGTTGAATCGGTATGTATTAAATCAAATAACATCAGTAGGTTATATCATTTATTAAAAGTAGTTTATTATTAGATTGCAACTTATTTGCCATCCGCATCAGCTTATCAGCATGGCATCGCCATAACTGAAGAATCGATAGCCGTGTTCGATCGCATGCGCGTACGCATCCAGTGTGCGCTGCCTGCCAGCGAATGCTGACACCAGCATGATCAAGGTCGATTCCGGCAGATGGAAGTTGGTTATCAGGGCATCGACACTGCGAAATTCATAACCCGGGTAGATGAAGATATCGGTTTCTCCCTGATACGTGTCCAGCTCCCCCGTAAGGCTGGCTGTTTCCAGGCAGCGCACCGAGGTGGTGCCGACAGCGATGATGCGTCCACCGTTGGCCCGGGTTTCCCGGCACAGTTCGACTGTGCTCTGAGAGACTTCCAGATATTCACTGTGCATATGGTGATTTTGGATGTCATCGCTTCTGACGGGCTGAAACGTACCAGCACCGACATGCAGGGTGACGAAACCGTGTTTGACGCCTTTATCCGCGATAGCCTGTAGCAATGCTTCATCGAAATGCAGGCCGGCAGTGGGTGCGGCGACAGCACCGGGTGTATCTGCGTAGACAGTCTGATAGCGATCCTGATCGAATGCATCATCCGCCCGTTCGATATAGGGGGGTAATGGCATATGCCCGCAGTGTTGCAATACTTCTGCCAGACTCGATTTACTGGAGAGGACAAAGAACTCACCCTGTCGAGCTTCCACTTTGAGGCGATATTGGGAGGTGTCTGCATCGCGGTCATCATCGACAAATATCCAGCTACCGGGCTTCGGGCTCTTGCTACAGCGGATATGTGCCAGTGCATGGCGGCTATCGACCAGCCGTTCGATGAGGACTTCGAGTTTGCCGCCGCTGGCTTTGTTGCCGTGCATGCGTGCTGGGATGACTTTGGTATCGTTGAATATCAGGCAATCGCCCGGTCTGAGATAATCGATACAGTCTGCAAACCGGTGGTCGCTGAGTTCACCGCTGACTCTGTCCAGAACCAGTAATCTGCTTGCGGTACGATCAGCCGTGGGGTGCTGTGCTATCAGTGATTCAGGCAGGTCGTAATGAAAGTCGCGGGTTTTCATAGCGCGGGATATTACAGCGAATGGCTGAGCGCGTATAGAAATACTCGACCAGATTCAGGCTGGCGTGTGGAAACTTAGCGGCTGAGTTTTCCGCTGGCGCAACTGACAAATGATTTCGCTTTTGCTTTTGCAGCTGCGATACCTGCCGCAGTGCCCTGCTCCGGGTAGCCCATCTTCAGCAGATTTGAGCTGATGGTGTCGGTCAGATCGGATTCCGCTTCAACTTTGACAATACCGTTTTCGATATCGATATCGACCATGGTCACACCTTCGAGTGACGATAGTTTGCTGCTGATGGTATTGGCACAACCACCACACTTTATATTTTCAACACAGATTTCCAGTTTCATCATATCGTCGCCTTATATTACGGATTTTGCCTATGTCACACAGAAAGCAAGCTGGGTGTAGCTACCGATGTTATGGACATCATCATAACCGATCTGTTGCAGGTAGCGTTTTGCCATCTCGGAGCGTTGACCGGAGCGGCAGTACAGCAGTACAGGTTTGCTGTTATCGATCTCTTTGATCAGATGCTGGAACGCATCCAGCGGCATATTCAATGCGCCTTTCAATGCACCCTGTGAAAACTCTACCGCGCTCCTCACATCGATCAGGATGCCACCTTCATTCAGCAGTTTCTTAACCGAACCGCAGTCATAACTACTAAACATATAAACCTCTCTCACACGAATATTAGAATTATATAATATAGGTGTATGTAGTTCAACAGGCTATTGCAGTAAGTTATGAAAGTAGCTTAGAAGATAACTCTACAGTGATGATATAGCAGGGTTAAATATCTGTCTGAGTCAGCCAGCCGTTAAACGTCATCAAGAGCAGAACAGAGCGGATTTCTCTTCGTCTTCATCATCATCCTCGCCCGCCTCGGCATCTATCAGGGTTTCCGTTTCCTGTACATGCAATTGTTCAGATCGCTCGACGGTCTTGCTCAGGGTGACCACATCAGCGCCGACCGGGTTGAGGATGGTTTCGCCGGGAACGGCTGAAGTGATGATGCTGAACTCACTGGTCAGACTGTAGTTCGGATCAAAAACATATCCGGTTGTAGCCCGGGGAGCACTGGCGAAGCTTGTATTTGGAGCTGCGTCAGTGAAAGTAATAGGTATGAATGTGTCATCGATAGTACCGGTATATCCAGTCAATGTACGATCAACGATGATATTCAATGTACCACCAAACGTGATCGTGCCGATAACGTTGAGCAAGTCATATTCCGAACCCTGAGTCAGACCTGCGATATCTACATTGATGCGTGATGTGGGATTCAATAACAGG
>WFUQ01000077.1 GCA_015484935.1 Gammaproteobacteria bacterium | reverse complement strand
CTCTCGGATGAGCATAAAAAACAACGCAAGATACAGCTTGCTTCGTTTCTTTCAGCATCGATTCTGTTGATACTGGTGTTTAGTGGTGTTCTGTTTATGAGGAATGTTTAATCCTGGGCGTAAGCTGAACCAAGGACGCATTATTTTTCGTATGAGTGATAATAAAAAAGACAAGGCAAGTGCAACCATCGTCGAACTGATGGCACTGGATGACAGTATCAGTAACAAAGACGAGCAGACTGAGGGTGGTCGACCAGTCACGCGTGGCAAGTCGACCCGGATAAAAGACCGGTTGCGGCTGGAGAACATGCTGGTCCCCGGCAGTAATCTCGGACAGATCTATGTTGACCAGTATCGACGCATCAAACGACCACTGTTATCGAACGCCTACGGGAAATCGTCTTCACTGGTCGAGCGTGGCAATCTTATTTTGGTGACCAGCTCGATACCCGGTGAAGGCAAGACGCACACGGCGATCAATCTGGCCTTGTCTATCGCTCAGGAACGCGATCATACGGTGTTACTGGTCGATTGCGATGTCAGTAAAAAAGGCACCAGTCACAAGCTGGGCATCGAAAATACACCCGGTCTGACAGAGGTGCTGAAAAGCGATACCTTGACGATCGGTGATGTCATCATGCGTACGGATATAACAGAATTGAGTGTCATCAGTGCGGGTAAACATGACGAATACGTCACCGAGTATCTCGCCAGTGAACGCATGTCTGAACTGGTCGACGAGATGGCATCTCGTTATGAAGATCGCGTCATCATATTCGATGGCCCGCCGATGTTGCCGACACCCGAGACTCAGGTTCTGGCAGGTCTGGTCGGTCAGGTCGCATTCGTCGTCGAAACCGGTAAGACACCACAGATGCTGGTCGAAAATGCCTTGACCATGATTCCCGAAGAGAAAGCGGTAGGACTGGTTCTGAACAAGACAGAAGGCGTTCAGGGTGACAGTGGCTATTACTATGGTTATTACGCACCTGATGCTGAAGCCTAGTCACTGACCAGTAGTACCGGTACCTTTTATGACCATCCGTAATGCCTTGACAGTCGATGTCGAAGATTATTTTCATGTGTCTGCTTTTGCGCATAGCATCAGTCGAGACAGATGGGATGACTATCCCTTACGCGTAGAACAGAACACGCGTCGACTGCTCGATATGTTCGATCAGCATCAGAGCAGAGCGACCTTTTTTGTTCTGGGCTGGGTGGCCGAGCGGAATCCGGCACTGGTCAAGGAGATCGCTAACAGAGGGCATGAAGTAGCGTGCCATGGCTTCAGCCACGAGCTGGTGTACAAGCAGACTCCTGAAGTGTTCCGTGAAGAGACGATCAAGTCAAAACGTATCCTGGAAGATATCATACAGGCACCTGTGACGGGTTACCGGGCTGCCAGTTACTCTATCGTGGAAAAAACATTGTGGGCACTGGATATTCTGGTGGAAGCCGGATTCGAATATGATTCCAGTATCTTCCCGGTGCGACACGACCGTTATGGCATACCGGATGCAGTCGAAGTACCACACCATCTGAAAACACCCCGGGACAGATCGATAATCGAATTCCCGTTATCGACAGCGAAGGTATTCAACTATAAGTTACCCATCGCGGGCGGGGGATATTTTCGCCTGTATCCGTATGCCTTGAGTAAGGCTGGTCTGAAGCAGGTCAATCGACGACAGCAACCGTTTATCTTCTATCTCCATCCCTGGGAGATCGATCCTGATCAGCCGCGGGTCGAGACGACCTGGTTCTCACGCTTCAGGCATTATAATAATCTGGATAAATGCGAACACAGGCTACAACAGCTGATGCAGGACTTTGAATTCTGTACCGCGAGAGAAGTGTTGGGTGACCTCGGTCTGATCGAACAGCCCTGAACCGGCGTAGCCGTGTCACAGCAGGCTGCGTTCAAGGCAGATATCTGACGATAGCCGGTCCGATGATCCGTGTTATCCACAGTGGTAGTCTCTTCCATATATTGATCACCAGTGCATACCTGGGGTTGCTGGTGTTCAACGATGGCATACCGCGTGCCTCATCCCGTAGCCAATAATGCCAGTGTAGTGTCTGTGGACGAGCTCCCCATTGTTGCTTGAAGCGATAGGTGCCTGCACCCTTGCTGGAACGACCGAAGTTGAACTGTCGATAACCGTGTTCGACGGCAAATTTTAATATCTCCCAGTACAACAGCATATTCATACTGTAGCGGTTGGCTGAACGGACAGTCGATGCCAGTGGTATCTCCAGCATATCAGCATGCCCGAGTAACAATCCGGCAGAGACCGCTTTGCCATGATGTCTGATGACCACCAGCCAGCTGTTATCCGGGAAGTGTCTCAGAATGTGTGCGATGAATTGTTTGCTGTGTGCAGGTGAACCGAGATCACGCATATTGCGCGAATAGACCTGATAGAAATCATCCAGTAACTCGATACCGGCAAAGCGTAATTCAGTCTCTTTTCGCTGTGGTTTTTTTATCTGGGCGCGTAACTTGGGTGTGAAAGAGTTCCATAAGGCTTTTTCATCCTCTGGCAAGGCCAGTACCATGTTGACCTTATGTGACTGTGCTGGCAATTCGCTGCGTGATATATCATCTCTGAATTCGATATGTTCTATGCCTCTGTCGGTGGCGTAGCGGATCGCTTCAGCCATAAGTGCCTGTTCAATCTCGGGTGAGTCAGCAACGGCACCGCCAGACTGAAAGAACGGCATCGACACCAGAAAGTTACCGAACAGTCTGCTCTGCATGTGTATCAGAGGCAGGATACCGACTACCACATCGTGTCTGTCACATGCGCAGAAGTAATAACAATTATGACCATAGCTGTCTTCGAATAATCGCTTCCATTCATAACGATGGTGGATGGTCGCTGCCGGGTTGCTGGCGACGTAGTCGTTCCAGCGCGTCGCTATGTCATCTGACAGGGTGATGCTGAGTCCGCTGACATCGGTTGCTTCTGTCTTGTAGTGCCTTGCATGTGGCGGGGCTTTTTGTGATTCAGATGATGGACTGTTTTCAAGTTCGAAGCAGGCGAGGATATCGGTTTCGACCTGTTTTATCTCTTGCTGCAAGTCTTTGTTCCGGGCACTTGCCTCGCGCATGGACGCAGTCAGTGCGCTGATATCATCGCCGTTTTTTCTGGCTTCACCAATCTTTCTGGAAGTGATCTTGCAGCTTTCAGATATGGCTTTGTGTTGTTGTCGCAAGTTGTCAAGCCGTTGCTCCAGACTGCGTAATCGCTCCAGTGTGGTCTGGTCATGCGGTGCGGGTATCGTGCTCTGATACTGTTCGACAGGTCGTTTCAGTATCTGTTTTCTGTCTGGGTGGCTGGGCATGGTCTTGTTATATGGTAGTGACTAGAACCAGCCGGAGATACTGGCCAGGAAGGCGGTCTCATCACGCGCTATGTCATCATGGATGCCGATACGTCTGAGCAGGTGGATGTCACTGTCGGTATCATTCCATCCCGACAGAGTCGAGACTGCCAGCGAATAATGTTGGCGTACTTTTGCCAGTGCAGCATCCGAGAAATCACCATTCGGAAAGCAGAAGCTGTTTATCTCGTCGCCGGTCCTGTCTGCTATCGTTTGTTTGCTGCTGACGATCTCCTGTTCCAGTTTCTCGTCAGTCGTGTCTGCGGTCAGCCTGATATGGTTGCAGGTGTGGCTGCCGAACCCGATCAGCCCGGAGTCGCGCATCTCTTTCACCTGTTGCCAGTCGAGCAGGTCAGGTTCAGCAGTCGTGATATCGATATCCAGTTCCCTGCATATGTTGTCGATACGGCTGTGTATGTCGTCATCGGACATAATCTTGGTGTGCGAGATGATCTCGCTGATCTGTTCCTGTGTGGGTGCTGCGGCGGTGAACTGGTAATCGACTTCGAACTGTTTCAGCCACTCGACGGAAGGATGCGACCAGTTTCCCGGTTGATGGGTTGCGATTTCGGTGAGCACCGTGGCCAGTCGCTCCGGCCAGAAGGTGTTGGCTTCACCGATCATATCGGCTACCAGAAAGATCGATGCGGGAACCTTGTGCTGTTTCAGTATCGGAAAAGCATACTGATAATTATCGACCCAGCCATCGTCGAACGTGATGGCACAGGCTCTGGCCGGGAGTGTTGCACCTTCCTGTTTCATCCTGATCCAGTCATCCAGCTTGACCATCTGGAAGTGCTGTTTCAGGATGCCCAGATGCATGTCGAACGATTCCGGTGTCACCATCATGCCAGGTTCTTCCAGCTGCGCGCGTGCATCATCGGCTGGCAGGATGCGGTGGTACATCAGAACCAGTAATCGTGGTTGTTTGCTGTTTTTAGTGTGCTGCCCGAAGCGTGCTGCGATATGTTGCAGCACGCGTTTAATCGCACGTTTAAAGATATGTAGGCTGTTTAATATGTGCATGTGGTTATAGTATGACGCATCACACAAGAGAATAGCTGAAATAGGCTGGTTTGCAGTATCTGCATATTGTAATGTGTGCGCTCAGACAGCAACAAGAAACATCTGATGAGAACAATCCTGCACACTATCGATACTACCGGTCCCGGCGGCGCTGAGACGGTCTTCATCGACCTGGCCAGTAAACTGCCGAAACAGCGTTATCGTTCACTGGTACTCATCAGGGATAAAGGCTGGGTGTATGAGGAGTTGCAACGGCGGGGGTTTGAGCCCATCCTGCTCGACGCCAAAGGCTCGTTCAACTGGCGTTATCTGCGTGGTCTGGTCAGTTTGCTCAGAGAGAATCAGGTCGATCTGGTGCAGTCACATCTTCTGGGGGCAAACGTGTACTGTGCGTTGGCGGGCTTGCTGGCTCGTGTACCGGTGGTGGCGACGTTTCATGGAGCAGTGGATATCGGTCTGAACGAGCGCCTCAAGGCACTCAAATTCGCGGCGATCAATATCGGAACAGATGTCATCGTCGCGGTATCATCCAGTCTGAAGCAGGATATCATCGGACGTACACCACTCAGAGCCAGCAAGACCCGGATTATCTACAACGGCATCGATACCGGTGATTTTCAGCGAGATCGCAGCGATGCACTGCGTCAGCGGTTCGGTTGGTCATCGCAGGACATCATCATCGGCAGTTTGGGCAATGTACGTACTGCCAAAGCCTATGATGTGTTGCTGCATGCTGCGGCGGCGTTAGAGAAACGCTCAGACCGTTACAAGTTTGTTATCGCAGGGCAGGGCAAGGAAGGCTTGCTCGATGAGCTGCTCGTACTTCGTCAGCAGTTGGGTCTGGAATCGAGCGTACAGTTTCTGGGTTTTCATGATGATCCTGCTGAGTTTCTGTCGAATCTGGACCTGTTCCTGCTGTCTTCGACTTCGGAAGGTTTTTCTATCGCGACTATCCAGGCGATGGCAGCGTCGCTTCCGGTCATCGTCACACGCAGTGGTGGACCAGAGGAGATCGTCACCCATGATGAGGATGGCTGGCTGGTAGAAGCGGGTAGTGCAGAGGCGATCGTACAGGCGATCGACATGTTGAGTCAGGATACTGAGCGATGCCAGCGTCTGGCGCAGAACGCAAGGCAGCATGCAGTGGCCAACTTTGATATCGACGCCATGCTACAGGGCTACATGTCTATATACGATAAGCTCATCCGGTAATACCGGACACGCCGGGTATCAGGAACCGAACAGTTCTTTGAGGTAGGTCCGGAGCTCCCAGATGAAAGGACGAAGGTCGCTCAAGCGGTTGACTTCGTGGCGGTTGGTGAAAGGGCGGGGCAGGATGAAATCCAGTATGACCCTGAGTTTGTGTGCGGTTGAGAACCGGGAGTCACGCAATACCAGATAGAGGCTGTCTATATCCCCCAGCAGCCAGCGTAAGCGTTTGCCGGTTTTGTATGATGCAGTGGTATCCGGCTCGACAGTCTGGCCGCAGCTTATCTGGTAGAGCAACCACGGGAAATCCACGCCCGCATCGATGGCGAGCTGCAAAGAACCCCAGAAGCGGGTGTTGATCTCCATCAGCGTGGCGCTACCGTCTTCAGCCACCCTGAATTCCACCATGGCGATCCCGTGCCAGCCTACCTTATCAAGCAGGGTTTTGGCGTATTTCAGCAGTGTCTCATCCGGTGTGACACTCTCGGACAGGACGCTGACACCGCCGCGCGGTGGTTTCTCTCGTATACGCCGGTGCGCGAAAAAAGCGATCGCCTGGCCGTTATCGTACAGTGCGAAGATGCCTTCACCGTGGCCGGGGATATAACCTTGCTGCATGAACGGGTGATGTTTGAGAGCGATATCCTGTTCGCAGTATCGTTCGGCTTCGGTTGCTGTGTCTGCGATCCTGACGCTGGTGTGTAACCATCGCTGTTCGTGTCGCAGCCAGGATCGGTTCGGTTTGAGCACAGTCGGGTAGTCCAGCTTGTGAATATCCTGTTCCGATGCCTGACTGTTGGCGAAATATCGGGTATCCGGTACCGGCACATCCAGATCGGTGGCGAGTCGCATCAGTGCGGCTTTGTCTGACAGGGTATCGACGATATTAAACGCTGCAAATGGCAGTGTTACGTCGGGAAATGCGCTACTATTTTCAAGTAGAAGTATAGATGTCAGCTCGGTCATCGGAAACAGGATATCGATCCGGTGAAGACGGCATATCTCAGTGATCGATGCGATGAACTCTTCCGGTCGAGACTGTGGTGAAGGGTATTGCAGGTATTGCTGTGAGTATCGAGAATTACCCGCCAGCGAACTGACAGACTCATCTGCAGTCAGAACCGTGACCCGATGTTTGCCCAGACTTCGAGTGGTAGCGAGTGCGCTCCGTTGGCAGGCATCGAGTACAAGTGCGCGTTTCATGTGAGATCGAGTGTCTATAATATTGTTTCACCAAGTATAGAGTGTGTTTTCAAATTGCCAAAGCGATATCGCCAATCAGTTCATGAATGTGGGAGTCGACAGTCTGTCGACTCTCTGGATCAGGTAGAGAAAAAGACATACCGGATACTTTTATGAGCGACTGTGACAAACAAGACTGGATCGCTACCCGCTTCGGTTCGAAACAGGGGTTGTTGAAATACAGTATCTATCGAGCGTTGACACTGATGGGGCGATACAGGAAGCTGCGGAAGCTGGATGTCAGCGCCATCGATCGACTGGTGTTCGTCTGTAAAGGAAACATCTGTCGGAGCGCTTATGCTGAAGCTGTCGCATCCGGGATGGGGATCGAAGCGATATCGTTCGGTATCGACACGGTCGATGGTGCGCCGGCTAACGAACAGGCGATACAGATAGCGGCGATATCCGATATCGATCTGTCTGAGCATAAGACCACGACCATAACTGCAGTCGAGTTGAAAGCGTCTGACCTTCTGGTCGCGATGGAACCTTGGCAATTGAAATACATCGATGAATTCTATGGCGGACGCTATCAGAGTACACTGCTGGGTTTGTGGGCGGGTGAGGGTAACCCGTATATCCACGATCCGTATGGCACCTCTTCCGCCTATTTCGAGTCATGTTTCATGCGGATAAGAGATGCCGTCTCCGGGCTGGGTCGCCATGTACGGTAGACCCGAAATAAAGATAGAAGACATGTACGCGATGAAATTTTCATCGCTGTGGTCGGCATTCAGGCGGGAGCATATTTCGTTATGGATGTTATGTATCTACTTCATGTTCGAGTATGTACGGCCGCAGACATTGTATCCCGAGCTGGATATCTTGCCCTGGCCGCTGATCTTTTTGCTGGCGACACTGATCTCGGCGATCATGGACGGTTCTGCGAAATGGGTGAGCAATGTCGAAAACCGTCTGCTCATCCTGTTCGCCGTCATCGTTATCATCTCGGGCATTTTTTCGTTTCGACCTTCCGTATCACTGGATAAGTGGCAGGTTTTCGGTAGTTGGTTCATCTCGTATTTTCTGATCATCACCATCGTCAATACAGAAAAAAGGATGATACTGTTTCTGTTGGCATACTGCCTGTTCAGTCTGAAGATGTCGCAGCACGGTGCGCTCACCTGGGCGGAACGCGGCTTTTCCTTCGCTTCTCATGGCCTCATCGGGTCACCGGGGTATTTCAAAAACTCGGGGGAATACGCTATCCAGATGCTGATATATGGCTCTTTATCGATATCGATCGTGATCTCATTGAAAGGATATTTTGGACGCTATAAAAAATGGATCTTCTATGCGCTGGCGGCAACAGGTTATATGGCGGTGATGGGTGCGAGTTCTCGTGGTGCGCAACTGGCATTGCTGGCCATGGCGCTGTGGGCCATCCTGAAACAGGATGGTGGCTGGAAAGGCGTGCTCGCGATGGCGGTTGCCGGAGCTGTGCTGTTTTATGTATTGCCAGATGAGCAGATGAAACGTTTTCAGGAGATGGGTCAGGATGGCGACTCGTTGCAGCGACTGGCCTATTGGGAGTATGCGCTCACTCATATCGTACCGGAGTACCCTGTGTTGGGTATCGGTTACTATAACTGGCTGACGTATCTGGGTTTCATGGAACCGAATGGTATAGGGCCGTTCGAGATGGTGCAGGTGTGTCACAACATCTTTATCGAAGTGTTGTCTGAAATGGGTGTGATCGGCCTGTTCGTCTACCTGCTGCTTATCGTGTACGCCTTCAAGATCAATGCGCGCACCAGAGATCTCGCACGAGGTACTGAAAAAATATTGTTCTACAATCTGTCACTGGGGCTGGATGCCGGACTGATCGCTTTTCTCGTAGCAGGTAGTTTTGTCACGGTGACCTATTACCCGTTTTTCTGGGTACAGATAGCGATGATCGTTATGTTGCACAATGTCACCAGCAAGCATTTCTCCAAACAAACCGAACCTGGAACCATGCGTTTTGGACAAAAAAATATATAGATTCAATAATTTCGATCTGTTGAGGTTGCTCGCAGCATTGCAGGTCGCGCATTATCATGTGTTAGAGATATTGCAGGTTCACCCGCCCGAGTTTCTGCGTTCGATCCTGCGAGCCAGTTTCCTGTTTCCAGGCGTGCCTGTGTTTTTCTTCATCAGTGGTTTTCTGATCAGTAAATCGTATGAGAGTAACCACCGGTTGGGGGAGTATTCACAGAATCGTATCCTGAGACTCTATCCTGCGTTGATAGTCTGTGTCGGTTTATCTTTCGTTTTTGTCTTCGTGAGTGGTTATGCGGCAACTGTCGATGTGAGTCCAGGGGACTGGGTGTTGTTGTATCTTGCCAAGACGACGATATTTCAGTTCTATAACCCTGATTTTATGCGTGCCTACGGTGATGGTGTGATCAACGGCAGTCTGTGGACGATCACGGTCGAGTTACAATTCTATGTGTTGGTGCCGATCATCTATGCCGTTTTAAAACTCCAGGGTACTTCCGCGCAGGTGAATATCAGGTTGTTATGTCTGATCGCGGTCTTCATAGTCGCAAACCGCCTGTTCACCTATTCGCCGCATGAATATTATCAGGAGGTCTGGTTCAAGCTGGTCAGGGTTTCGTTCCTGCCCTGGTTCTATATGTTCCTCATCGGTATGTTCGTACAGAAGAATTTTGATTTCTTCTACAGACTCCTGGCCGGGAGATTTCTGTACATACTGGTCCTGTATGTTGTCGCTGCGTACTACGCGCTGAACAATAATATCGCGTTGGGGAACAATATTAATCCTGTGCTGTACCTGCTGCTGGCAGCGTTGGCATTTTCATTCGCTTATTCTTTCGTCGGGCTGAGCAGGAAGCTCCTGCGTGGTAACGACATCTCTTACGGTGCTTATATCTATCACATGCCCGTGGTCAATTTTATGTTGTATAGTGGTTACACCGGTGAAGTGAAATATGCCTATGCTGCGCTGGGTATCGCGTTGTTGCTATCGCTGGCATCGTGGATGCTGGTCGAAAAGAACAGTCTGAAGCTGAAACGGCATCCACTCAATCCTGTCAACAGGAAGATGGATTAGCCGACAGTTGATGACCTATGGGATAGGTGGAGGAGACGGGGGTTGTGTGTTGCTGCTGACGGGATTGGCGATCCAACCGATCCTCGTGTCAGAAATCTCTATATCATCCATATACCAGTTGCCTACGAGGTGATCGTCATGTTGCTGGTTTCCCCACAGGCTCATGTGGGTACCGCCGCCCCCGGAAAGGGCCGGCAGTGTCAGACCACGCTCATCGAGTACGGGCGTGTCTGTCTCCTGACCTGATTTGGCAAACCATAATCTGTATTCACCGTCAGGGTTGTATTCGCCTGTACTCGTATTGAAAGTGGAAGCCTTGTATTCCTCTTCGAGGTAGAACCACTGTCCGCGTTCGAACGAGATTACCGGTAAGCCAAAGCTGGGTTCATATGAGAGTTTGCCGCCGAAATGTCTCAGACCGGTGCGGGGGTAGGGCGCATTCAAGCCAAGG
>WFUQ01000076.1 GCA_015484935.1 Gammaproteobacteria bacterium | reverse complement strand
GTCCTCTGGAAATCCGAATATTTGCGATTAATCTCAATTTTTGAGATGCTACAGACATGAAAGGATTTTGTAGTTATTTAAACATGGTTAACAGCAGGTTGTTAATGCTGGTCGCGTTGGTGTGCGCAACGCAGTTAGTATGTGCTGCATCCTTTACCGCATTCGAAAGCGGTCAAGTGCGTCCGATGGCGCTGTCACCCGACAATACACGTCTTTTTGTTGTCAACACGCCGGACAATCGTCTGGAGATATTCGATGTTCATAACGGCTTTCCTACCTACCTGAGCTCTGTTGCAGTCGGTATGGAACCTGTAGCGGTTGCTGCATTTTCAAATTCAGAGGTTTGGGTGGTGAACTATCTTTCAGACTCGGTAAGCATTGTCGATGTTTCTGGCAGCGTACCGCGTGTAGTCAGAACTCTACTCGTAGGTGATGAGCCAGCAGATATAGTTTTCGCTGGACAAAACTTCAATCGTGCTTTTATCACGTCTGCACACAGGGGGCAGAACAGTCCTTACACGGACCCGTCTAATCCGGGTGAAATGACAACACCAGGGATAGGGCGTGCTGATGTATGGGTATTCGATGCCAATAACCCCGGTAATTCAGTCAACGGTAATCCGATAACAATTCTGACCTTGTTTGGCGATACTCCCAAGGCACTTTCTGTCACGCCTGATGGTTCAACCGTATATGCAGCTGTGTTCAAATCAGGTAACCAGACTACGACCCTGAATGAAGAGGTTGTATGTGATGTCGGACAGGCGACACCTTGTCTTCCCAAGACAGGAGAACAGCTGGCCGTAGGAGCTTTGCCTCCACCTAACGGGGTCACCATCGATACCTTGAACCAGCCCGAAGTCGGGCTGATTGTTAAATTTGATGGTACGAAATGGATAGACGAGCTTGGACGTGACTGGTCAAACATGGTCAGATTTAATCTGCCAGATAAAGATGTTTTTGCTATCAATGCCAACGCTGGCATCCCGGTAGAATCTGCGTCTTTTAACGGGGTGGGAACAGTATTATTCAGTATGGCTGTGAACCCTGTATCTGGCAAAATCTACGTTGCCAATACGGAAGCAATCAATGAAGTTCGATTCGAGGGAACCGGCAGTAGTTCAACTACTGTGCGAGGACATCTGCATGAGTCGCGTATAACTGTGATTGATCCTGTGCAGAATACAGTTTCTCCTGTCCACTTGAATAAACATATCGATTACGCTGTTACGCCTTCACCTGCTGGAGTCAAGCAGCACTCACTTGCTATCCCGAAAGGGATCGCAGTCAGTCCGGATGGAAGCACATTGTATGTCGTTGCAAAAGGTTCAGCCAGAATAGGTGTTTTTGACACAGTTGCTCTGGAGAATGACAGCTTCACACCTGATAGCAACAGTCATATCATGTTGTCCGCCGGTGGTCCTGACGGGGTGGTGATGGATACAGTGAACAATCGACTGTATGTGACTACTCGATTCGATAACGGATTGTCCATAGTAGATACGACTACAAACACTGAAATCTATCATATAACACTTCACAACCCCGAACCCCCATCGATAACCGCAGGCAGATCATTTCTATATGATGCCGACTTCACATCAAGTAATGGTGAGGCTTCCTGTGCAAGTTGCCATATAGAAGGCGACAAAGATGAACTGGCCTGGGATTTGGGTGATCCGGATGGCACAGTCATCATCAATCAGAACCCGATACTTTTTACGTCTGGAAATCCGAATTTCCATCCTATGAAGGGGCCGATGACAACCCAGACTTTACGCGGGCTGGCAAACCACGGACCGATGCATTGGCGTGGTGATCGCAGTGGTGCAAATTCTGGTGGTGATGCTCTTGATGAAGATCTTGCGTTTAAGGAGTTTAATGTCGCATTCGACGGGCTCTTGGGGCGGGGTTCGCAGTTAACAGCAACAGAGATGCAGGCATTTACTGATTTTATTCTACAGATATCACCTCCCCCAAACCCGATCAGGGCGCTGGACGATTCGTTGACACCTGATCAGCTGGCAGGTCAGACATTGTACTTTGATACCTCTACTCCAACGGATGGTCCCTTTACATGTAACTCGTGTCATTCCTTACTGCCTGCTTCTGGTTTTTTTGGTACTAGCGGGTTGAGCAATGCAGAAGAGACTCAACATTTCAAAATTCCTCAACTACGGAACATGTATGAAAAGGTAGGGATGTTTGGTATGCCTGACCTGCCATTTTTCAATAGCGGTGATAACGGGTTTAAAGGTGATCAGATACGCGGGTTTGGTTTTCTGCACGACGGTAGTACAGATACACTGAATCGTTTCTTTAATGTGACTGCCTTCACTTTTGGTCACACCAGTCCGCCAGACGTCGAGCGCAGGCAGATGGAGCAGTTCATGCTTGCTTTTGATAGTAATCTGAAGCCGGTCGTTGGACAGCAGATTACACTGGATAGTGTGAACTTGAATGACCTGGCCTCCAATAATCGTATCGACCTGCTTATCAACAGGGCTCTTGCAGGTGATGCTGACCTGATTGTGAAGTTCACTCTCAATGATGAGATGCGTGGTGCATATCTAACCGGTAGCGGGAAGTTCAAAACTGATAAAGCAGCAGATGCAGAGTTGACCGACGCACAACTTCGAGCACTTGCCAGCGTGACAGGTCAACAACTTACCTACACCGCCGTGCCCCCTGGTGCTGCTATCAGGATGGGAGTGGATCGGGATGAAGATACTGTGACTGATGGAGATGACAATTGCCCTGCGATTGCCAATACCAGCCAGATAGACATTAATGGCAACAACATTGGCGATATCTGTGAGTCCGATATCGATAATGACGATGTACCGGATCAGTTAGATAACTGTCCGTATATAGCTAATCTGACGCAGCTTGATAACGATAATGATGCTGTTGGTGATGTATGTGATAACGATGATGACAATGACGGTTTGAGTGATGTCATCGAAAATAACATCAATACCGATCCATTCCTCATCGATAGTGACGGTGATGGTTTATCTGATTTCGATGAAGTGAATTATGATGGGGTGGCCAATGAATACAGCCCTCTGACAGACACCAACCCTCTCTCCAGCGATACCGATAACGATGGGTTTGATGATGATATTGAAATAGCATTCGGCTCCAATCCTTTACTTGTCAGCTCGATACCTGCTGATGGCGATATCAATCAGGACGGGGTGGTTGATGTGGTTGATATCCTGGTGACCAGCAAGATCGTCCTCGGCTTACAGGCTGCGACGAACGACCAGCTTATCAAGGCTGATGTCGCGCCTTTGACAAATGGTGTACCCACTCCTGATGGCGTTATCAATACGGGGGATTTCTTGCTGATACAGAGAAAAGCATTGGGTGTCATAACTTTCTGATTATCAGGACGAACAACTCACCGATAACGATTGCGCCCAGTCAGGTGGATGACCGGCATAATGCGCATATTCAGGGTGCTCGTCATAAGGTGCCTGCATAAGTTGCATCAGAGCATCTATCTCTGAGTAGTCCTGTTCATCCCGTGCTTTCTTTATCGCTATCTCTGCCATGTAATTTCGCAGGATGAATTTCGGGTTGGTCTGTAACATGTCCGCTGAACGGGTTT
>WFUQ01000075.1 GCA_015484935.1 Gammaproteobacteria bacterium | reverse complement strand
TACCAGTAGCGTGCCTTGTCTCTATCTTCGACAACACCGATACCACGCTCGTAATAGACCCCCATCGAATACAGGGCTCGTTTGTAACCTTGCTCTGCTGACTTGCGCATCCAGTATGATGCTTTATTCTCGCTCGGCTGGATACCCTGTCCGTTCGCCAACATGACTGCCAGTTGATATTGAGCCTTCCTGTCACCGGATCTGGCGAGCGGATATAGTATTTTTACCGCCCTATCGAATTCGTGTGCCCTGATAGCCATTTTGGCATCATTCAGGGCAGAACCTGCGATTGCTGTCTGCGTCATGCAGATACATATCATCTGCACGATCCATATCTGCAGATATCTCATCAACTGGTCCCGTATTTCGTCTCTACTTCTATACCGATACTCTTGAGGAACGGCGTCGGCAGGATACCCCCTGCACAGACGATAACAGCATCATTCTGCAGACTGATCTCTTCGTCACCCGACATGATCGTGACACTGTCTTCACCTATCGTCTTCACATTGGATCTCATAAACACCGTTATTTTTTTCTGCTCTTCTGCTTCAGCGATCTTTGACCGGTTCTTCTCTTTCGCACGCGAGAACGCATCGCTACGATAGGAGATAGACACCGTGGTACCCGTGACTTCAGATATGCTGACTGCTGCTTCAAGCGCACTGTCACCACCACCTACTACGAGCACGTGCTGATGCCTGTATTGTTCTGCATCGATGAGTCGATACACCACTTTGCTCAGTTCTTCCCCCGGCACCCCGAGTTTCCGCGGTGTACCACGTCTGCCTATCGCCAGCAGTACAGCACGTGTCTTGTATTCTGAGGAGACGGCTGAAACAGTAAAATGGTTCCCATGATTTTCGATCTTCTCGACTCGCTTCATCGTCTGAATCTGCAAGCCGGTATCCGCGATGACCTTATCCCAGAAACCCATCAACGCCTCTTTGGTGGTTTCCTTAAATTGCATCTTACCGATGAGAGGGAGATCGACCGGTGCTGTCATCACTACCTTGCCACGAGGATAATGGGCGACCGTGCCCCCAAGACTGTCCTGCTCGAGAGTGACAAATTTGAGATCTTTTGAGGTGGCAGCCAGGCTCGCAGCGATACCAGCTGGACCAGCACCGACGATGACCAGGTCGTATTCATATTCGCCCAGTGCGTCCAGTCTGCTGATCGATTCTACAGCTTGCACTCCCTGCGACACCGCATTTCGGATCAAGCCCATGCCCCCCAGTTCGCCTGCGATATACACACCGGGGATATTTGTCTGAAACTCCGGGTCGATCGTCGGGATATCGAGCCCCCGTTTCTCAGTACCGAATACGAGTTCTATGGCATGAAACGGACATGCTGTTTTACACGCTCCATGCCCGATACAGTGCGTCGGATTGATCAGATGCGCCTTACCGGAAATAAGCCCGAGCACATTCTTTTCCGGACAGGCCTGGACACAACTGCCACACCCCAGGCATTTTGCATGATTGACAGAAGGATGCAGAGATGCGGGCTCGGTCATACCACTGGCTATCGACTGCTCAAGTTGAATCTTGCTAAACGATTGTTTTTTATTGATAATCCAGAAATAGGTGATGAATATCAATACCAGAGGCAAGGCATATAGAATTAGTGCATCAGACAAAATGAATACCTCCCGAGCATTGAACAGCGGAATTATAGGAAGGGCTGACCATAATAGAGCAGTTTTCGCGTCAAAAAAACAACTTTTGTGAACTGCGTCACAAAAAACCCGTATCCCAGTATCTATGCTCTAGCCTCACCAAATGCGCCACATCTGATTCTCACATAATCATCTGTAACACATGAACTCTTGCCGATACGGCATGTCAGTAAACGTCGATATATCGCTGGCTCACACATACGGAAACCACGCTGACAGAACAATACCCTGATGCCCATATCACACACAATCACACGACATGCGCCCGCACTGACCGTCATCGGCCTGCTCATCTACGGCTGGCTGCATCGTGACAGCAACTACCTGAGTGCCGAAACCGGCATGGGTTACATCCTTGGTATAACGGGTGCCAGTCTCATGTTGGTATTGCTCCTGTACCCTGTCAGCAAACGTATATCCCTGTTCACACGCTGGCTCCCCCTACGCTACTGGTTTGGACTGCATATGATGTTAGGCATCGTGGGACCACTGATGATCCTGTTCCACTCCAACTTTCATCTGGGTTCGATCAACAGCAATATCGCGCTGTTCTGTATGCTGATCGTCGCCATCAGCGGGCTTGCCGGACGATACTTCTACACAC
>WFUQ01000074.1 GCA_015484935.1 Gammaproteobacteria bacterium | reverse complement strand
GGGTATCGAGACTACCTTTGTCGAGTTGTCGGACCTGGCGGCCTGGGAAAAAGCCATCAAGCCGAATACCCGACTGCTGTTTTTAGAGACACCCTCTAATCCGCTGACCGAGCTGGTCGATATCGCCGCGCTCGCACAGATAGCCAAAGCGAAAGATGTGTTGCTGGCTGTTGATAACTGTTTCTGCACGCCAGCGTTGCAACAACCGCTGGCACTGGGCGCAGATATCGTGATCCATTCCGCCACGAAATATATCGACGGGCAGGGGCGTTGCATGGGTGGCGCTGTCTGCGGCTCGGATGAGATCGTCGGTGACAAAGTGTTCGGTTTTCTGCGGACAGCAGGTCCGACGCTGAGTGCATTCAATGCATGGGTATTCCTGAAAGGACTGGAGACTTTGAACATCCGCATGCAGGCACACTGTAAAGCGGCGATGGAGCTGGCGACATGGCTGGAAGCGCAGCCTGCGGTCGAACGCGTGTATTATCCGGGGCTGGAGAGCCACCCACAACATGCACTGGCGAAACAGCAGCAGTCCGGTTTCGGTGGCATCGTCTCCTTCGAGCTGAAAGGCGGCAAGACCGAAGGCTGGAAACTGATCGATGCGACCGAGATGGTTTCCATCACGGCGAATCTGGGTGACACAAAGACCACCATCACCCATCCTGCGACCACGACTCACGGCAGGTTATCGCCGGAAGAAAGAACCACCGCAGGCATCTCCGATGGTCTGATACGGGTCGCGGTCGGTCTGGAAGATATCGACGATATCAAACGCGACCTCGCTCGCGGTATGTGACCGCAACATCGGCGTCGGTCCGGGCTGTGCTATGGAACTGACTGCACGTGAACTGCTGATTCAGCTCTATCAGACGGCGATCGATGCGGTCGATGGTCGCTTTGTGGTGCAACGATGGTCACGTGAGCATCCGGCGTATCAGCCGACACATATCATCGCTATCGGTAAAGCGGCATCTGCGATGTTGCAGGGTGCGCTGGACAGTTATACTCACATCCAGTCTGCACTGTTGATCACTGATGCCAGGGCACTACCGCGAGTTTTCAAAAAAGACAAGCGTCTGGGCATCCATGTTTCGTCGCACCCGATTCCCGACGAATCCAGCCTTGAAGCAGGCGATGCGCTGTTACGATTTGTCAGTAACACGGATGAAGATGCGCGTATCCTGTTTCTGATATCAGGCGGCAGTTCCAGCCTGGTCGAAGTCCTGCATCCGCAGTTCGAGCTGACAGACCTGCGATCACTCAATCAGTACCTGCTGGCATCGGGTAAACCGATACACGCGATGAATGCATGGCGTAAACGGTTGTCGCAGATAAAAGGCGGCGGCCTGCAATCTTTTCTGGGTGAGCGGCAGTGTGTGCAGCTGTTGATTTCGGATGTCAGAGGCGATGATGCATCGGTGATCGGTTCGGGACTGTTGGTGCAGAATCGACATGCAGTTGACGAGGATGCGGTGTTATCCGAATTATGTGGTGTCGAACCTGCCGACACGATTGCGACTGCTGGACTGGCCGAAGTCGAAACACATGTCATCGCGACTCTGGATATGGCATTACGATCTGCCGCACAGGAAGTATCGGCGCATGAGCTCGTCTGTGTGCATCACCCGCATTTCATCGAAGGTGAAGCCAGATCACAGGCTGAAAATATATCGACACTGCTACAGCAGGGTGAACCCGGTGTCTACCTGTTCGGTGGTGAAACCACCGTGACCCTGCCGGAGACACCCGGCATGGGGGGGCGTAACCAGACACTGGCGCTGGCATTAAGTGCTACGCTGGAAGGCTCGGATATCTGCGTCTTGTGCGTCGGAACCGATGGGATAGACGGCAATACACCCTGCGCAGGTGCGGTGATTACCGGCAACACTGCCACCCAGGCGCGTCAGATGGGTTTCGATATTCAACAGGAGCTGGACAGGGCGAATGCCGGTACTGTGCTGATGGCGACAGGTGACCTGTTCAAACCCGGGGCGAGTAACACCAATGTCATGGATGTGATCATCGC
>WFUQ01000073.1 GCA_015484935.1 Gammaproteobacteria bacterium | reverse complement strand
GTTCATAGCCTGGCTCCTGTCTGTTCCTCAGTTCAGTCTGAACATGTAACAGGCGGTCGAGTTTGGCCAGATCTTTATCGCACAGGGTCATCGCAGCATCGACCCATATATCGACGATGTCGATGAGATTCTGGTGGGTGATAGGGTGCACGATCTGTCGTATCTTCTTCATCGCACGGATGGTGTTGTGCGACTGATTGTGGCTGTTCAGGTATCGTTCCACTGCCTGTTCGCCATCGCCATCTTCTGCGAGGATATCGACGATACCCATGTCGTAGAGCTCTTCTGCGTCGTACACGCTACCGCTCAGGATGATGCGCTCGGCGATGCTGGGGCCGATCCGTCTGGCTAACAGATTGTATGCTCCCATCCCCGGGAACAAGTTAAATAGTATCTCGGGAAAACCCATGACCGTGCTGCGTTCCGCCACGATGACATCACAGGACAAAGCTGTCTCAAAGCCTCCGCCCAGAGCCTGTCCCTGGATGAGACCGATCATGGTGATGGGTAAATCAAGATTGTTGATGTTGTTGTATAACAGATCGATGCTCTGATGTGCATAAGCTTTCAGAGTGGCTCGATCGTTGTTGCGGATGCACTGTTTGAATAATTCCAGATCGCCACCGAGACTATAGATGCCCGGTATTCTGGATGCCAGTATCAGATGTCTGAAAGGCCACACATCACCTTTGCTCTGCGCATTGTAGGTTGCAGTCAGTTGTTTCTGTAGTTGTGACAACTCATCCATCAGTTCGATACTGACGCAAGGGCGAGGGGTCGTAGGGTGCATCCAGCACCAGATCGAACTGGTGGCAGGATCGTATCTTGTGGTGAATTGGGTAAACTTCAGTTGTCTGGACTGATAATCAGTCTCAGCTGAAATTTTTCTGCGATTTTGTTTCATTTCTTCCCCATCTTTTCAATCACTCTGCGTACATCTGGCAGAGGTTGATGCATTATTATTTTTATACGGTAAGCGAAAACACGAGCTATTATAATATGTTAGCATCCATACTGAATGTAATATAAAACGCAGTGATTGCAAGTCTATATGGGATATAGAGTTATCTGTTGAGCTTTTCGACCCGATATCGCCTGTCTTCGATGGTTTGCAATCACCTGACAAAATTACTGACATTCACGGAAATACTTGAACTAAGATGTATCCAGATTATCTTAGAGGTCACGTATTTCATCTAAGTGTATGAACTAAAAAGAAATATAGGGGAGCCGGGGAAATATGTCGTTAGATAAGGTCATTCAAGCTGTAGCAAAGAATATGCGGTGCGATATCGAGGATGTCAGCGCTGATTCTAATCTTGCTGATCTTGGTATCGATTCGCTGAAAGCGATCAATATTCTGTTCGATCTGGAAGAGGAATTCGATATCGAAATACCCAACGATATCATCGCTGATCTGGTGACTGTGCGTGATATCGAGACGACTATCACCCGTCTGCTAGAACAGAAATAGATCAGTATGAGCAGGCGCGTACTCATCACCGGTCTTGGTGCGGTCTCCGCTCTGGGTATGACACGTGACGAATTGTGGCAGGGTTTGGTCTCCGGACAGTCCGCTATCAAAACATTCGAGCACTCTTTGGGGGATATCAAGATTACCAAGGGTGCGACGGTGCCGCCTTTCGATCCGCAAGAGTATTTCTCAAACGATGAATTGTCAGTGCTCGATCGCTACTCGCAGTTGGCTGTCATCGCGGCACAGGAAGCGGTAGATGATGCCGGCTTGGTGTGTGGTGAGGAGATACTCACCGATGCCGCAGCCATCATAGGCAGTGGCTGTGGTGGCAAGCATACTGATGAAGCCACTTACGATGCACTGTACAAACAACAACGCTCACGCGCTCATCCATTGACGATTCCCAAGGGTATGCCCAGCGCAGCGGCGAGCATGGTTAGTCTGCATCTGGGCATCAAAGGGCCGGCGTTCGTGCTGGCCAGTGCCTGTGCTTCAGGTTCACACGCTATCATTCAGGGTATGACTATGATCCAGTCCGGCATGATTGATGTCGCTCTGGTCGGTGCTTCCGATGCACCGTTCACCTATGGTCTGATCAAATCATGGGATGCCCTGCGAGTGGTATCGAATGATACCTGCCGACCTTTCAGTGCTAATCGAAGTGGCATGGTGCTGGGTGAGGGGGCCGGGATGCTATTACTCGAATCCGAAGAACACGCAAACGATCGAAATGCACGAGTCTATGCCGAGATGGTGGGCTGCGGTATGACTTCCGATGCAGGGCATATCACCCGTCCTGATGTGAGCGGTATCACCAATGCCATCACCAATGCGTTGCATCATGCCGGAATTTCACCCGAACAGGTCGATTACATCAACGCACATGGCACAGCGACCAAGGCGAACGATGTCGTTGAGACCAGTGCGATCAAGGCCGTCTTCGGAGACCACGCTGCGGATATCGCGATATCAGGTACCAAATCCATGCATGGTCATGCATTGGGAGCATCCAGCGCACTGGAGCTGGTGGCGACTACGCTGGCGCTGCATCATGGCACCATTCCTCCTACTGCCAACTTTACCGAAGCGGATGAAGAATGCGATCTGGATTACGTACCCAATGCTGCGCGAGAACAGGCTATCTCGACAGCACTGTCGAACTCATTTGCATTTGGCGGTCTGAATGCTGTCATCGCATTGAAGAAGTACATCTGAACGAAGTATGAAAAACGATAACGACCCATTACAGCAGGCAGGCATCTATCGCTACGGCACCGATGAGTTAAAAGCCTTCGAACAACGACTGATCAAATATTTCAGCCGGGAATACCGTCAACACAGCAGTGACGATCAACCAGAGGTACCGCTCGGACAGGGACCACTGGCACTGGCAGCAGAGGATCTGGCTGATAACCATTACGATGAAGGTATCAACTTCTTCCTGAATTTTCTGGATCGACAGACCATGTCATATACCATGGCATATTACGGCGATACGCCTGAAGCTGCGCTGTCGAGTGACAAGACGCTGGAGCAGGCGCAGACAGACAAGTTCAGCCTGATCGCCCGGCGTATGCAGCTCAGCGGCGACGAGAAATTACTCAATTTCGGTTGCGGTTTCGGCTATTTCGAATCTTTCCTGTTAGAGACTTATCCCGAAATTGAGATAGCCGGTCTCACTCATAGCAAAGATCAGTATGATTTTATCAAGAGACGTATGCAGGACCAGGATGACCCGCTGTCATCAGGTCGCTTTCAGGTGTTCTTCGGTGAGATAGACGATGACTGCATCGAGCTGCTAGGCAGAGAACGATATGATGTCGTCAGTTCGATGGGGCTGGTCGAACAGATAAATAACATCGAGATGTTCTATCGGATCATACATCAGCTACTCGTGCCCAGTGGGCGCATGTTCCACCACCTTATCGTCTCGCGTGACCTGATACCCCGATTCCTCGAGCCAGATAGCACCTTGATCGGTGAGTATTTCCCTGGTGGCAAGGTTTTACCATTCTATGCACTGAAAGATGATATCGCCGGCTTCCGACTGGAAGATGCCTGGTTTCTCAACGGTATGAATTACTGGCGGACGCTGGAGAAGTGGCATGCTAATTTCTGGGAGAATATCAGTCATATCTACCCCGAAAAGATGGATAGTGCGAGGGTGGAATACTGGAATAATTACTTCGTGCTGTGCAAGGCGATGTTCTTTCCGGAGAATGGTACGGCATACGGTAACGGCCAGTACCTGTACTACAAACAGAGTTAGATGGTGCGGCTACAGTGCCTGACAGTCTGCAGGACGTTCGTGTGACATCCAGCCTTCGACGTTGATTACATCCAGTGGTCTACTGAACAGGTATCCCTGAACCAGTGAGCCATTCAGTTTCTTGACTACTTCAAGCTCGGCGTCGGTCTCTACTCCCTCGAAGATATTGGTCATGCCCAGACTCGAACTCATATTGACGATGGCCTTGACGATGTTCTCCAGCGTCGTATTGGAATCGATGTTGCGGATGAAGCTCTGATCGACCTTGATGACATCGATAGGCAGACGGGTAAGATAACTCATAGAGGTATATCCTGTTCCAAAATCATCCAGTGCGATGCTGCAGCCGATATCGTGTAGCTCGTTCAGGAATACTTCAGTCATCTCGAAATCATTGATCAGGATAGATTCTGTCACTTCAAACTCGACCTGCGATGCTTTGATGCCTGCGTGCTTTATCTCATCGCGTATGAAATCCACAAATTCGATATCACCGCACTGCAATGCTGACAGGTTTATGGAGACAGATGCGTCGCCGATATTGCCCTTGCTGATGAAGTCGATCACTTCGTGGATGACCCACTCACCGACGTCATAGATGAGACCGGTTTCTTCCAGTAAGGGGATGAACTGGTCCGGACCGATGTGCCCGAGTTTCTTGTTCTCCCATCGGAGCAGGGCTTCGAAGCCGATGGTATGTCCGGTCTCACAGTTCACCTGTGGTTGATAGACCATATAGAATTCATCACGGTTTATCGCTGCATGCAGTTCGCTCTCGAGTGTGAGACGTTCACGCAGACGGTTTGACATGCTTTCATTGTAGAACTGGAGACGGTTACCACCCGCCTTCTTTGCACTGAACATAGCGGTATCAGCATTTCTCAGAAGGCTGAGAGCGGTGTCACCATCGTTCGGGAAGACACTGATACCGATACTCGCACCGATGTGTATTTTGTGTGAATCGATCTCGAAGATACTGGTCAATGTCTCTATCAGCTTCTGCGCGATACCGATTGCTTCTTCACTGCTCTCCATCCGCTGGATGACGACCACGAACTCGTCGCCACCGTTTCGGGAGATGGTATCCTCCTTGCGCAAGGTACGTTGCAGTCGTTTAGCGACCTGTTTTATGAGTTTGTCACCGATGATGTGGCCGAGACTGTCGTTGATCGCCTTGAATCTGTCCAGATCGAGGAACAGGATACCGAGTTGCTGTTTGTTCCGATGCGCAGTCTCTATAGAGTGGTCGATACGGTTGATCAACAGGTTACGGTTCGGAAGCCCGGTCAACTCGTCGTGATAAGCCAGATACTGCAAGCTCTCTTCAGCCAGCTCTTTCTTCTCGATAACCTTTTCCAGGTCGGTGTTGGTCTCGACCAGATCCTTGGTGCGTTCAGCTACTGTCTGTTCCAGTTTTCGTTTGTTGTCTTCGAGTTCCAGCTGTATCTGTTCCCGGATACCTATCTCGTTGTTCAGATCATTGATCAACTGTTTGTTGTTGTAGGTCAGTTCTACCTCGGTCTTGTGACTACGGTTGATACTGAAGCTGGCCGTCATCATGAAGACGGTCGATAAAAATACCGCAAATGCCATGTAATGACTGACCGCGGTATCGATGACGATAAAGACGAGTACGATGGCTAACAGTTGCGGCAGACTGTATGCCAGATAAGCGGCCTTATAGGTCGAGAGCGTAGTGATACTGCCCGCTATCAGCCCGAAATTTAACAGGAACACGATATTCCTGATCGCCTCGTCACTGGGGTCATTCTGTATGAAGATGCAGACACCCCAGGTCAACCCTATCAGGAAAGTCAGGAAGACATGTGTGTTCAGGTAGGTCTGTAGTGAATAAGTCTTTTTCAACAGATAGTCGCGTGCCACTACGATACGTAACAGCGATAACAGGATCACGCCACTGGTCAGCCATAATGCGTCGGCTTCATGGTGGGTTCCGCTGAGGAGGGTGAACACGAGAAATGCAGCGAAGATGTTCGCAAGTCCACCGGGAGCGGTCGCTTTAAACAGCGGCTCGACCTGATGCTCAAGCATGACATTATTTTCCTGAGGAACTATTTTATACATACTATTTGAGAGAAGTTTGCTGCTGCAGGTTTAATATAAAACACGTTCACCACTCTTCTTGAGACTTGAAACTGCATGTGTTGTGTCATGAGATTTATTGTAAATTTTTGTTTACATACAGTTCCTGTCGGAATCATAAGAATAGCCCAATAATCGAAAAATCGTGTTGATTCGTCGGCTGGATTGCTACGCTCAGTAACGTGAAATTACTTTCAAGAAGTCTTGTAAAGCATTGTATTTATTATGTAATACAGTGCTTTTTCTGGTGGGAGACTAAACTACCATTCATCGGAAAGTGGAATCAGGCCAGATCTGATAGCGCTTTGTAAACGATATTCGACAAACAGGTGTGTAAGAAAGTAGTCTGGCTAATGCGAGCTATCGCTGGAGGGTGTTACGGTTCGAGCTTGTTGTTCGCGCAACGTTGACGATCCCATTCTACGAAACGTGTGTGTACCTGGTTGGCGAACTCGACCTTGTCAGTGAAACCGTCCGGTTCAATCGCATCGAACACGTGATAATTCACCCTGTTCTTGTTGCTTCTGAATATCTGCCACAGCTTCATGAGCAAGGTTTGGCCCAGCCATTCGAAGGTATCTTCATCGACATATTCGAGATAGACCGGCAGGATCGGAACACCAGTCTGTATCGCGATATCGAAGGCACCGGTATGAAACTTTTTATAGATACGCCGACCCTTGCAACCGCCTTCCGGAAAGATGACCAGGCTTTTCCCCGCTCGCGCAGCATCGATCAAAGACTGTAGCGCGGCACGTCTGGAGTTTTTGTTATCACGGAATACATAGATCGTACCGGCATAATCACTTATCCTGCCGAGGATAAACCAGTCACGCACACCGGCTTTGGCAAGTGGATAGATATCGAACAGAGCAGGGATACCGAAGTCTTCCAGTGCCGATGGATGATTGGCAACCAGGATGAACTGTGCCGGAATGGGCTGTTTATTGTGGCAGACCAGTCGAAGATCGACATCCAGACCACGTACGAACAGTCTGCACCAGACACGCGACAGATGATGATAATAACGCCCGGAAAAACGTTTGGGCAGATATGACAGGATATAGAGCAGCATACTGAGCAGGATCAACACAGACCATGTCAGTGGCAGAACAAACAGATTGATTATCGCTTTACGCATTCACCAGACCGGATCGAGGTAAACCCTGCGTGATAAGCCAGTCGATAAGATATCGATAGTCAGAATTCTGGTGAAGCCGGTCTGGATCAGCTTGCCATACGTTGGTCAGCCAGCATCAGCATGAGTGCCTGGGCATGTTCGGCCGCTTTCCTGCCGAGGTCAGTCAGATAACCACCGTCTCGCGCAGTCACCAGACCTTTATCGAACAACCTTTCGACTGCATCGATCATATCGTTGTCGGCAGATGAATGAACCTTGATGCCCTGCTGGCTGGAATCCAGATTGTAGCGGATCAATATATCCAGCTCTGCGATCTGTTCATGTGAATAAGGCATAGCAATCGTATCCGGCAGATGAGTGAATCGCCAATACTAACAGGCTCCTGCCTATATGCAAAACCATGTATCATTAGTACCAACTAATACGGCTGACATACGATGTTGACTAACTATTTTCTTGAGTATGCACAGAGACGCAGCTATTGGCTGTTGCTGTTCATTTTTGCTCTCTCACTGGAAACCACTGCGCTGATCTATCAGCATGTACTGGATTATCCGCCCTGTATCGTCTGCATCCATGTACGCATACTGACCGTATTACTGATGTTGATCGCAATGGCAGGAGTGTTCGCTGCACGAAAACGTGCCGCCAATATGAGCTGCCATGTTCTGGTCGCGATCGTTTCGGCTGCCATGATAGACCGGGCGTGGCAGTTGCTCGGCACCGAACGGGGTTTCATCTTCGGCAGCTGCGATTTCAGCCTCGGTTTCCCGAAGTGGTTTGATATCGAGCGATGGTTACCCTCTGTGTTCGAAGTGCAGACCTCCTGCGGTTATACCCCGGAGTTATTCCTCGGTATCACCATGGCGGAATCGCTGTTGGTGATCTCCGTCTTGTTGCTGATTCTCAGTCTGGCTTTTCTGGCTGCTCTGGTATTGAAAAAATAGCTGAATCATGGCCTTCGATATCCAGGATGCCAGCAGTAGTGGACGCAGACTGACGCAGTCGGTCATACAGATAATCCAGCAGCTGGATATGCTCAATGCGGAGCTGGCTCGGGTATTACATATCCGCTGTGACGATATCGGGCGATTGACCAGTGCCAAATCAATCATCGAAGAGGGCAGTACACAATGGCATTACGCCGAACAGTTCGTGCGTTTCTATCAATTACTGCATCGGTACAAGCACGGTGATGGTGTCGCTATGCGGCACTGGCTACGTTCACAGAATACCTTGCTCGATGATACGACACCGCATCTACTCATCGTCGATGATGACCGGATCGGGCTCGTTATCGAACACCTCGAACAGCAACTATCAACAGAGTGACATGTGACGATGAGCAGAATCAACAAACCCTATTCCGAATCCTGCGATCAGAACAAAGATCCGATACTGGAGATCATCCAGCCACGCCTGCAGGATTGTCGCTCGGTTCTGGAGATAGGTAGCGGCACCGGTCAACATGCAGTTTATTTTGCATCGAAATTGCCTCATCTGGTGTGGCATACCAGTGATCAGAGAGACTATCTTCCGGGTATCCGCTGTTGGCTAGAGGATGCGAATCTGCAAAACCTTGAAGCGCCGATCGAGCTGAATGTTTCCTCGTCGGCATGGCCACAGATGCAGGTCGATGCAGTTTTCACAGCCAACACCTGTCATATCATGCACGATGAGGATGTAGCCGCTATGTTTCAGGGGGTGGGGCAGATACTGGGTGATCGTGGAAAATTATTCGTCTATGGTCCGTTCAACTATCACGGTGATTACACCAGCGACAGTAACAGGCGTTTCGATGACTGGTTGCACGCACGAGACTCACGGAGTGGCATAAAACACTTCGAAGAACTGGATCGACTGGCGGTATCAGCCGGGCTGTCACTACAGGAAGACCTGGCGATGCCGGCAAACAACCGGATACTCTACTGGCAGAAAACCTGAACAGCTCAGGACGAACAACTCACCGATAACGATTGCGCCCAGTCAGGTGGATGGCCGGCATAATGCGCATATTCTGGATGCTCGTCATAAGGTGCCTGCATAAGTTGCATCAGAGCATCTATCTCTGAGTAGTCCTGTTCATCCCGTGCTTTCTTTATCGCTATCTCTGCCATGTAATTTCGCAGGATGAATTTCGGGTTGGTCTGTAACATGTCCGCTGAACGGGTTT
>WFUQ01000072.1 GCA_015484935.1 Gammaproteobacteria bacterium | reverse complement strand
TGTCTCACCAGTTGATTCAGGTGCTGTCGATCGATGTCGGGATACTGGTTCAGGATATCGGTGAGAGCATCATGGTCATCACTGAGTAAACGGTCGCGCCAGTTTTCTGTTTTTTTAAAACCGGCATTACTGGCATCGTTTTTATGTCGGATATATTCGAGTTGTGTGCGAACCGAGTCACTGTCTATCTCGCGCATGATCTTGCCTATGTACTGGCGTTGTCGTTTCAGACCGCTGCGTGCGTTCAGTCGTCTCGCTTCTGCGACCGCGGCGGCCAGTTTTTCTGGCAGGTGCATCTGTTCGAGTTCGTGCGCTTGTAACTTGATGAGTCTGTCACCCAGCTTCTGTAATTCCTCACACTGTTTCTTGTGCTGCGTCTTGCTTACCCAGTCGTCTTCCTGTTCGATGTGTTCCTGATCAGTCATGTTCCGTCTCCAGGCTGCTGAGGGTCAGGCTGGTTTCGAGTTCGTCGTCGCGGTAACGTTCTATCTTGACGGGTATGAAATCGTAATCGGTCGACAACCATATCCGGGTGACCCGGCTTCCATGGGTGCGTCGTAATTCGATGGTATCGTAGAACACTTCGTCTATCTCCAGTGATTCGGGTCTGCCGATCTCGAAGGTGTAATCAGTCAGTTCGCCTTTGGCGATAACTTTATAGTGCAGTTCACTGCGTTGTTGTTTCATGTCACGCATGAGTGCCAGTTGTATGGTGAGCGGATCCCATACTTCTGCAGGTATGTCGTACTCGAAAGCCTTGCCTCGTGCTATGCCTTTTGCGTGAGCGAACAGGTCCTTCGGTCTGTGTGAATGCCACTGGATATCGAGTTTGACGTTGCGGTCTTTTTCGCTGCCGGTCTGTATGTATTCGTAGTCCTGTAACAGAAACAGGTTTCCATCAGTGCGGATATTGCTTTTTTCACTGGCGGTGTCATTTCTGAAAAGCGAGATGAACCCGGTCAGCCTGGTGTGCTGTGAGAAAGTGTAACCCGTATCGTTATGATTGAGTCGATAGGTGACACGGCCCACTTCACTACTGTATTGCTCGATGGTATAGCTGGCAGTGTAGTCTGGCAGAGTTGCCTCGGCCAGGACCGGCACACTGATCGTGGTGAACAGGCAGAACAGGGTGCGGATTAAAATTGTATGTGCTGGTCTTGCCATATGATCGGTCGGGTGAGTATCTTGTTGTCGAACAGAACGATGTCATCTCTGCATTCGAGTCTGCCCTCTGCATACCATTGTATCGCTAGTGGATAGATGATGTGTTCCTGTTGGAGAGTGCGCGCAGCCAGCGAATCGGCATCATCATCTGCCAGTATCGCCAGCCTTGTCTGTAGGACAACCGCACCGCTATCAAGTTCTTTGTTTACGAAATGGACGCTGGCACCGTGTTCCTTATCGCCTGCATCGAGTGCACGCTGGTGCGGGTGCAGGCCTTTGTATTTCGGTAGCAGGGAAGGGTGGATATTGATGATGCGATCGGCGAAGTGATCGATGAAATCATCACTCAGGATACGCATGAAGCCTGCCAGTACGATCAGGTCGGGTTGGTATTGATCGATACGCTCGATCAGTGCGCGGTCACATTCCTCTCTGTCGGCGTAGTGTTTGTGATCGATGACGGCTGTTTCTATCGAGGCATCAGCAGCACGTTGCAAGCCTTTGGCATCGGGACGGTTGCTGATGACAGCGGCTACCTGTGCCGGAATCTGACCGTTGGCGACGGCATCGACTATCGCCTGCATATTACTGCCGTTGCCCGAGATCAGGACAACGAGTTTGCAGGTACTCACTTATCTGAATACCACGGCTGCGTCATTGTCAGCTGAAGCCGATTCGATGTTACCCAGGTGCCAGCTGTGTACACCAGCTTCGTTGAAGCAGGCGATGGCTTTGTCTGTCAGGCCGGCATCGACGATGATGGTCATGCCGACACCGCAGTTGAAGGTGCGATGCATCTCGTTGGTCTCGACGTTACCGTTACTCTGCAACCACTGGAAAACAGCAGGCAATTGCCAGGAATCGGCATCCAGTACTGCGCGACAATCATCCGGTAACACCCGCGGGATGTTTTCC
>WFUQ01000071.1 GCA_015484935.1 Gammaproteobacteria bacterium | reverse complement strand
GAAGTAAGCTTTCAATGTGCAGTATATTCGCTCAAGCCATGTCAGATTGGAAGTTTTCTTTACAGAGCGAAATCGGAAGTCACGGTCTGCCCGCGATATATTGTGATATATCTGTTACATTTGTCTTGTAATATTGATGCGAAGCAGGTGATTTGGCCGAGGCATTGAAATTGCAGTCACAATATACTATTTCCGATCTCAGAAATGCGGGTGATATCATGAGGAAGTACGGTATCAGGACGTTGTTTTTTCTGGTGTCGTTATCTTTTCTACTGGCTGACAACGTTGCATCTGAAGCCAGATCGGAAACATTACCCTTGCAGGCCGGGGTGTTTGAGCATATCCAGTTCGCTAAAATCACTGCTAATAAATACGTGTTCAACGACGATGAGCTGACCATCGAGGTTGATAACAGCGCATCATTTCTGATGATGCCTTTCGATAAGGTCAGAACTATCGAAAAAGTCACGTTCAAGTGGCGTTCGCAAGGCGAACTGAAAACCCGGAATGCTCATCATGAGAAACACCGTGACGGTGATGATGCCTATCTTAAACTGGGATTGTTACTCAAAACTGATGCTGCCTGGCCTAACCCGTTTGCACCGAAATGGCTTAAACGGGTGGAGAAACTGCTGAAGTATCCATCCGAGCGTATGATCAATCTGGTCGCAGGTGCAAAACACAAGCCGGGTGAGCATTGGGTCGGGCCGTACAATAAACGCATAAAGATGATATCGGTATACAGTGTCGCAGATGATTCAGGCTGGCTGCTGGCCAGCTATCAGTTTGACGAGCCTGTCGAGGTGGTGGCGTTGTGGGTGATGGCAGACGGTGACAATACGAATTCGAACTTTATGACCAAAGTGAAAGATATCAAACTTGATTGAGTTTCAGCAGATTTACAATTGTTTTTTGGGTTTTATCTGTGAGTACGGTCCTTCCAGCAAACCGTTTATTTCGTTGTAGATAACTGCCTGATTGATGTTTCGCGAGAGGTTAGGGGTGTGATCGATGGCGGAGCTGGCTATCTGTGTGATCAATGCGCCCAGCAAGGCTCCAGCTAAGCCATTGCCGCCATCGCCGGAACCTTGCTCAGCAGATTTGGCTGCTTTCCATAACAATGCGCCTGTCTTTACGTCGACCAGCTTCATCTCAACGTTTACGACAGAGACTGAAGAAGTGAACTGGTATTTCTGCCCCCAATCGTTGATAGTGATATAGAGAACGGCATCCGCCCCTATGTTTTCACCGATCTTGTCCAGCGGCACATTGTTCATTTCGGCCGTTGTTGGCAGGCCATTCTCTTTCATGAAATGGTCGATGACTGAAACCGGAAACACGTAGTAACCCTTTTCCGCTAACGGGCGTGTAATCGTCGAAAGATAGACGTAAGGCGCATTGACCTCTACCGAGTTATTCGCGGGCGGGATGACGACGATCGACCTGGGTTTGCTCTTTTTGAGGGCGGTATAATCATACGGTTGTTGGCTGTTGACGCAACCAGTCATCAGCAATGCTGCGACGATCGATGTAAATTTGCCTGGAAGTCCCGGCATCATGATCTATCTCCTCTGGATGCTCGCTTCATCATGCCATCGATAAAATGTGACGATTCGGGAAACAGCTCTTTTTCCTGTTCGAAAGCTTGTTTTGCCATATCTGCGTTCCCAGTGGCTGCATACATGAAGCCAAGGTGAGCATGGACACCAGGTGGTGTTTTTCTGCCGCTTTTGAGTGCAAGTTCGATATCTTTGGTCAGTCTCTCTATCTGTAGATTCGGCTCGGCATCGCCAGCATTCGAATACATGTTATACAGAAGGTTTTCATACGAGCCCCAATGGTAGAGATTGGGTCGTGTCTGGCAGCCGGATGACAGGATAGTCGACAAAACAACTAACGCTAAAAGAGAGGAAGAATGTAAGCGACTGCTCATTTTTCTACTTTCCATGCACCGCTTTCAAGACCTCTTACTATCGCATTCACCGCTTCCAGAATAGCGAAGTTCAATACTTTCCCATTCAGTGTTGAATCATACCCCGCCGTACTGCCAAAACCGGCTATTTCCCTGTTGCTGAGCTGATATTCACCTGCTCCCTGAGCAGAAAAAACAATCTCTGAGGTGAAGACATCGACGATATTGAGTGTGACTTTGGAATAAGCTGTCTGCTGCTTACCAGAACCCAGAATGCCAAAGAATTGCTTGTCACCGGTAACCTTGCGACCAAACTCGGTGACATCACCGGTTACAGTGTATCTGGCACCTTTGATGTTCTGTTTGATCCCCCGTAGTTCAGCTTCTTTTTGTAACTCAGCCATGCTGTCACGATCGACGATTTTGAAACGATTGGTCTGCTGTAAGTGGGCTTTGAGAATCGTTTTGGATTGATTACCCAGACGGTCGATGTTGGAGGAGAACAAGCCTTGTAGATAAGTGGAGCGGTTACGGAAATTGCCGATCACCAGAGTCGTTTTCTCTCCGGTGTATGCTGTATTGTAGGTTTCGACAGTAACTGGTTTGACGACCCTGTGGCTCTCAGTAGCACAACCGCTTATGAAGGATAGTGTCAGCGCGATACAGGCTGCAAGAATCAGGTTTGTATTCAGTCGCATGATGATGGGTCTCCCTAGTCTGATTTCCATATGCCATCATGATGCAGTCGTATAGCTTCCTGACGGTAAGAAAATATTGTCTGTATACTTCAGTGACCTGAACCTTAGCATGATGATTCGGTTTTCCATAATTAGCATTTTCTAATGTTTCTGCCGTGTCAGTTTTTGCCAAGCTGTTGTTCATCACCCGTTTATAGGTAGATAATGCACAGATGTTTTTTGTAGAGAATATATCGCTTTTGACGTTCACGCCGCTCGATATTCTCTATGCCGCACTCATCTTCATGTGGGCAGGTTTCGTGCGTAGCGGGCTTGGGTTCGGTGGTGCAGCGCTGGGCTTGCCGCTGATGTTGTTCATCTATGACCAGCCTCTGTTCTGGTTGCCTGTTATCGGTACGCATCTGCTGTTTTTTTCCGGACTGACATTGCGCAGCCGCATCGATGATGTGGACTGGGCATATCTGAAACGGTCAAACGTCTATATCCTTCCTGCTGCGCTGGTCGGGGTGGCAGGTTTGATCAGTCTGCCGAGTGAGTGGCTGGTCATCTTTATCTACAGCATCACTCTGCTCTATGCCGTGTTGTGGCTGCTGGATATACAGGTGAAGAGTAACGAGGGCTGGACCGACAAGTTTCTGCTGACGTTCGGCGGTTATGTCGCAGGGACATCGTTGACCGGAGCACCGCTGATGGTGGCGGTCTATATGCGTAATGTTTCCAAAGAGCAGCTGCGTAATACGCTGTTCGTTCTATGGTTCGCGCTGGTGTCGATCAAGATGAGTGCGTTCTGGTTGCTGGACGTGCCGCTGCACTTCATGACGGCACTGTTGTTATTACCCGTTGCGGCGGTAGGGCACGTCATCGGTCTGAAGGCGCATGAGGCTATCCTGCACAACGATGCAGTGTTCAAGCGCGTGATCGGTGGTGTCCTGCTGGTGATATGCGTGCTCGGGTTGTCGCTACGTTATCAATAATCCGGTATGGTCTATCAGTCGTTAAATAGATAGTAAAAACAGAAGTCTGTGATACTTTAGTTATACTTGGATTCTGGAACTTTGATAAGTTAATCCTATCTGTAGATAGCATCAGGACGTAGAGTGCACGCTTATGGCAATCATCATCAAGAAACAGGCAGATATAAAGCCTTCCGAAATCACACCGCAGTCAGTCTATCTGGATCGTCGCAGGTTCATGCAGCAGTCTCTGGTCACTGGTGCACTGCTGGCGACGGATGCACTGTTACCGGCGTGGGCAAAACGCTGGCCGCAACTACCCGCCAGTCAGTTCAATACAGACGAGACACTCAACAGTTTCGAAGATATCACGACTTATAATAATTTTTACGAGTTCGGTACCAGCAAGAGTGACCCTCACAGACAGGCGAAGGACTTCGACCCGCGACCCTGGACTATCACGGTAGAAGGTGAATGTGATAAACCGGGTACGTTCGATCTGGAAGACATCATCAAGCAGGCGAGTGTGCAGGAATATATCTACCGTCTGCGCTGTGTCGAAGGCTGGTCGATGGTGATCCCCTGGGTAGGGTTTTCACTGGCCGATATGCTGAAGCGTTTCTCACCGAATTCCCGTGCGAAGTATGTCGAGTTCACGACCTTGCTGGATAAATCGCGTATGCCGGGACAGAAACGCCGTGTACTGAGGTGGCCTTATGTCGAAGGCTTACGCATCGACGAAGCGATGAATGCATTGCCGATCATGGCGGTAGGATTATATGGTGAGTTGCTGCCGAATCAGAACGGTGCGCCCATCCGTCTGGTGGTGCCATGGAAATACGGCTTCAAGAGTATCAAATCTATCGTCAAGATCCGTTTCATGGAGACTCAGCCTGCCACGACGTGGAATCTGTCTGCACCGAAAGAATACGGTTTCTATTCGAACGTGAATCCGAATGTCGATCATCCACGCTGGAGTCAGAAGAAAGAGCGGCGTATCGGTGAGGCATTCTGGAAACCGAAACATGCCACGAAGATCTACAATGGTTACGGTGAACAGGTAGCGCATCTGTATGCCGGTATGAACCTGAAAAAATATTTCTAGTCACTGTGTCGCGGTGCTGCGGTTTTCAGAACTGTGGTCCCGATGGTCTGTTCTATGCCCAAACCGTCTGCAAAATCGATCAGCCTGTTGATAAAACCTCTGGTATTTATGCTCTGCTTGAT
>WFUQ01000070.1 GCA_015484935.1 Gammaproteobacteria bacterium | reverse complement strand
AGTAAGGTCCTTCCATGAATTTGATCACTTCGAGCTCACCGACTGTGGTCACACCTTCATGCAGATCGATAGGGTTGACGCAGAACGGTGGACAAGGTCGTGAGGTTTTGGCGAATGAGCCATCGATGAGATGGTCGGTATCCTGTATGCGCTGCACCTTTATCAGTTCACCATCATGCGTTACCGTGGTATAGCCAAAATCTTTCGTGATCTTCACCTCAAGATTCTTTGCAGCTGAGGCATCGAAGGAGAGTGAGACAGCGCAGAGCAAGATACCGGCTGCACCAGAGATGTTATTTTTAAAATTCATTATTACAGTACCTCGAAATTAACGCTTCAGCAGATCAAGTATATTTTTTCTAACATTTTCAAGGGACGCGACCTCAGCCTTGGTATAACGGTAATACACAGTCTGTCTGTCGGCTGAATTCAGTTTCTTATAGAACATATAGGTTCCATAAAAGTTATCCTGCAACATGGTTTCAAATTCATCGTATTGCATGGCCACCGGAAAGCTGTCAGCATCGATAGCACTATCCCAGCCAAATGCTTTCTCAGTGTGAGATTTCCTCACCGCAGCCTGTGCGACATCGTCATGCAATTGTCCGGTCTGATCCAGCTCCAGCGTCTCTGCCTCACCTTCCAACATCTTCAGATATGCATCGTCTGACGCATTGGTAACCGGTGCTACCATGAAGGCAACCAGAACCAGACCAGTGAATCGCAATTGTGTAAATATCGACATATCTATTAACTGATGAGACAAACGAACAATATTGGATACATTTGAAGCTGACCACGCCACAGACACACAGGCCGCTCACCTAGATATAGCACAGCCGTTCTTTTTTTCAGGTTTTGAGAGGGATTTGCTTGTATCGATTAGTCAACTGTGGCAACAGGGTCTTATGCGCATTTCCATATCAGGCTTGCCTGTCGTCCAGTCTGACCGTCTCGTCTGAACGAATAGAATCGCTCTGCATCACTGAACGTACAGTGATCTCCACCATAGATTGCGGTGACACCCCGTGATGCCAGCTCGGCCCTCGCCAGCTGGTAGATATCACACCACCAATGTTCCTGATCGATCTGTTCGAATGCTTGTCGGTTTCCCGGATTTTTCTGACAGAAAGCATCCCGCACATCTGCACCGACCTCGAATGCAGACTGGCCTATGGCCGGTCCCAGCCACACCAGCAAGGACTGTGCCGGTTCGACAAACCGGTTAACGGTGGCACTGATGATACCGGCATGTAATCCACGCCAGCCTGCGTGCACCGCTGCGACCTGTGAACCACGATGATCGCATATCAATAACGGTAGACAATCAGCGGTCAATACCGCACAGATACTATTGGCCTGTGTCGTCACGCTGGCATCTGCATCCACCGACGCCTCATGGCTACACCTGTCCAGATCGAGTACCGTCTTGCCGTGTGTCTGATCTAACCAGACAGGTGGCGGATCGATGCTGAACTGTTCATACAGCCTCGCCCGATTCTGCATGACAACAACCCGGTCATCACCGACATGTGTCGCCAGATTCAGACCGGCATAAGGCGGCTGACTGACACCACCCTGGCGTGTAGTGCTGAATGCGACGATGTTCTCCGGAGCCGGCCAGTCAGCCCGGATAACGTCGAGTTCGGCCATGTTTATGCGCCCTGTTCCAGCACTTGCAGAACCGCTGTCATATCGTCTGGTAGCGGAGCCTGCCACTGCATGGGCTCAGCCGTATCCGGATGCGGCAAGGTCAACTGCCAGGCGTGTAATGCCTGCCGTCTGAAATTCGTCAGGCATCGCTTGAGCGCTTCACTCGCCCCGGCAGGCAGCCTGCTCCTGCCACCATAGACCGCATCGCCCAGCACCGGATAACGTAAGGACTGCATATGCACCCTGATCTGGTGGGTGCGTCCGGTCTCCAACTGAACATGGATATGGCTGTGTGCGGCAAAACGCTGCAACACTCTATAATGGGTCACAGCCGGTTTGCCATCCTCACGTATCGCCATCTTCTTACGATCACGCGGGTTCCTGCCCAATGGCTGATCGACCACACCACCACCGGTCATCACACCCTGAACGATTGCCTGATACTCGCGCTTGATCTGTCGCTGCTGTAGCTGGTCGACCAGAAAATGATGTGCCACCAGTGTCTTCGCCACCACCATGATACCGGTGGTATCTTTATCCAGTCGGTGGATGATGCCGGCACGCGGAACCTGTTCGAGTTTGGGGTCGTGAAACAACAGGGCGTTCTGCAAGGTACCGGCAGCATGCCCGGCCGCAGGGTGCACGACGAAATTCGCCGGTTTGTTGATCACCAGCAGCGCCTCATCTTCGTAGATCACATCCAGCGGGATATCTTCAGGTTCACAGCGGTCGTTCACTGCCTCGAACTCGACTGCGAGCTCGAGCACCTGTTCAGCATGCACTTTTACTTTGGGTTTGACCTGCTGACCATCGAGCAGGATCTGCCCCTGCTGTATCCATTGTTTCAGGCGACTGCGTGAAAAATCGGGATATAACTCGGCGACGACAACATCGATACGCTGTCCGGCGAGGTGGTCGGGGATGCGCTGTGTCTCTTCGATCTGCGGCATGATGATTACTGGTCGTCTGTTCCCACGTTTTCGGGGCTTAAATGGATATTGAACTCAGGTATACTACCCCGCTCTAACCACGCATTGTAACGGATATTGACCCTGCATCGCTCACTATGTTGACATCACCAAGAAACCTGATACTCGTCATTTTTACTGCCGCGCTACTGGCGGGCTGTAGCGGTGCGGAATTCGACCCGACCAAAGACTGGACTGCCGAAGATTTTTACGACGAGGCAAAATCAGCACTCAATGCCGGGGAGTTCCAGACGGCGATCAAGAATCTGGAAACGCTGGAAGCCCGTTTCCCGTTCGACCCGTACGCCAAACAGGCGCAGCTGGATATCGCCTACTCCTATTACAAGTTCGACGAGGCGGAAACAGCCATCAGTTCCATCGACCGCTTCATCCGTCTGCACCCTCGCGATTCACACATCGATTATGCGCTGTACCTGAAAGGTCTGATCAACTTCAACCGTGGCAAGGGCTTGCTGGAGAGCTGGTTCCCGCACGACATGTCCAAACACGATACCGAAGTACTGAAAACCGCATTCAACGATTTCTCCTCTCTGATAAAACGTTTCCCGGACAGTCGCTACGCTGGCGATGCACAGCAGCGCATCATCTATCTGGTCAACCAGCTGGCGGCACAGGAGATCGACAATGCCCGCTACTATATCAAGCGCAAGACCTGGCTGGCTGCTGCGAACCGGGCCAAGACAGTCATCGAGATCTATCCGACTTCTATCTGGCGTGGTCGTGCACTGGAGATACTGGTACTGGCATATGAAAATCTGGGACTGAATGATCTGGCTGCCGACACCAGACGGGTGATTCAACTGAACAAGAACAACACCAGAAAACTGGCCAGCCAACAGACATTCAAACAGACACTGGTCGAGCCCCCTCGACTGGTCGATACCCACTCTGAAAGCTGAGCGTCAGCTTGATCTCGAAGCGTAACAGTTAGTGTTCTCTGTAGTGTGATGTGATCGGATAACGCCGGTCGCGTCCGAAGGCACGTTTGGTGATGCGTACACCGGGAGCCGCCTGCTTACGCTTGTATTCTGTATTCCGCACCATCGATACCACCTGCACGACCTCGTCACGGTCGATACCAGTCGCGACGATATCGTCTATCGACCTGTCCTGCTCTACCGAAAGTTCTAGTATCCTGTCGAGCACATCATAGTCCGGCAGTGAATCCTGATCGGTCTGGTCGGGTCGCAGTTCTGCACTGGGCGCACGCGTCAGCACCCGTTCGGGTATCACCGGTGCCACCGCGTTGCGGTAACGGCACAACTCATACACCAGCGTTTTGGATATATCTTTCAACGGTGCAAACCCGCCGCACATGTCACCGTAGAGCGTGGCATAGCCCACCGCCATCTCGCTCTTGTTACCGGTAGTCAACACCATGCGTCCGGATTTGTTCGAGATAGCCATCAGGATGAGCCCCCGACATCGCGCCTGGATGTTCTCTTCGGTGGTATCCGGTTGTGTACCGGAAAAGACATGCTGCAATATGTCAGTGAAGGCGTGGTAACTGGTCTCGATAGGCACCACATCGTAACGTACACCGAGCGCATCGGCTTCCAGCTGTGCATCGGTCTGACTCATATCAGCGGTATACATAGACGGCATCATCACCGCATGTACATTGTCTTTGCCCAGGGCATCGACCGCTATCGCCAGAGTCAGCGCCGAATCGACCCCGCCCGACAGACCGATCACCACACCCTGAAAACCGTTTTTACCGACGAAATCGTGAACCCCCAGCACCAGCGCTTTATAGATAGCTTCGATCTGTGTGACCATTTTGGCACTGGCCTGCCTGCTAGTGATCGAATCTGTACTGACATCGACCAACGCCAGATCATCGGCAAAAGCCGGTGCCCGATACTGGATATCACCCTGCTGGTCGCAGGCAAGCGACTCGCCATCGAACACCAGTTCATCCTGACCGCCCGTCATATTGATATACAGCAATGACATATCCGATCGCTGCGACTGAGTGCGTATGGTCTCGACACGGTCCTGATACTTGCCGATATGATATGGCGAGGCGTTGATCACCAGCAGACAATCGACACCATCGAATGTGGCCAGATGACCATCTGACTGTGGCCAGATATCTTCACAGATGGCCAGCCCGAAACGGATACCGTCCAGTTCGACACTGACCTGTTCGGTACCCGCCGTGAAATATCGCTTCTCATCGAAGACTGAATAGTTGGGCAACAGGTGTTTGTGATATCGCGCGACGACTTCACCATCGCGTAACCATAGTGCGCTGTTATACAGGCCACCCTGTTGCGACTCGGGCAAGCCCAGCACGATATCGATGCCACTGACCGCTGACTGTATCGCCTGTAATGCCTGCTCTGTCTGCCGGATAAACTCGCCACGATGTAACAGGTCTTCCGGCGGATAGCCCACCAGTGACAGCTCAGGAAAAACTGCCAGCCGGGCACCCTGCTCTCTGGCTTGCAGGCTCAGTTCGATTATCCTGTCAGCATTTTTTTTGATGTCGCCTACAGTAAAATTATCCTGTACCATGGCGACAGTTACGGTTGATTTCATCGTGTGTGCTTCTAAAGTCATTGAGCCATTGTTGATCGAAGACAGAATATTTTCGCGAAGCTCAAGAGGGAACAACAGACGACACGGCCAATGCCACATCGTCTGCACTTAACAGCCAGCACACACATTATATCAATTCCACGACCCGCAATTAAACCCGGCAGATAAACTATGTTTCGCAGCCTCATCATCATCGCCATCATCGGGCTCATCTTCATCATCATCAAAAAACGGTTCCTGTCCACTGACAAGGCACAGGCAAGGAACACGCCTTCGAAAGAAACTGTCAGATGCGAACAATGCGACATATTCATAGAAACGGATGATGCCATCGCAGATGCGAACCGGTTTTTCTGCTGCCAGGAACATCAACAGGTCTGGCACAACCGCAGCGACTGATCCGGTCTGAGCACATGTACGAAGAATACGATAATTCAGAAACCGGCTGGTCACGACTGAGACAGCTCAATTATTACCGCAGCGCCCTGTCGTTATTCTTCCTGATGATCTTCATCAATGGTTGGGTGGAGTTATTCATCCCGGCGAATGTCTATAACCCGGAAGTCTTTTTCTTCGCGACCACAACTTATCTGTTTTCCAGTGTTCTGTTCATGCTGGGCATGCAACACCGTACTATCGGTCTGGTGCCACAGTTCGCCATCCATGTCAGCACCGACATCCTGGTCATCCTCATCCTCATGTACTCGATCGGCGGTGTACGTTCCGGGCTTGGCATGCTACTGGTCATCAGCATCTCTATGACCAGTCTATTCCTGCCGTTGCGTTCGACTCTTTTTGTTGCTGCTGCGACTTCACTGGGATTATTGATATCACAACTCTATACACACTTCACCATCCCTTCGGTACAGGTACATTATGTACAGACAGGCTTGCTCGGCACCATCCTGTTCGCTGTCGCCTATCTCAGTTCGACCCTGACCTCGCGATTACGTCAGACCGAGCAACTGGCAGAAGAACAGAGCCAGGAACTCGAAAGTGCAGTGCAGATGAGCGAACACATCATCAACACTATGCGTACCGGTATCATGGTGGTATCGTCGGATGGTATCGTGCAACTGGTCAATCGTGCCGCTAAAAACCTGCTGAGCGATGCCTTCATATCCGAGAATGTACCACTATCGAAAATTTCACCTGTGCTGTACGACCGCTTTATCGAATGGCAGATGGATCCGGACAATGCCTCACAGAAACCTATCCAGCAGAGTCACGGTCTACCGGATATCCAGCCCGGTTTCAGTAATATCGAACCGGGCAAAACCCGCGATGCGCGCACGCTGGTATTCCTGGAAGATGCCAGTCAGCTCAACCAGCGATTCCAGCAGGTCAAGCTTGCCTCTCTCGGTCGCCTGACTGCCAGCATCGCACATGAAATACGCAACCCACTGGCAGCGATACACCATGCTTCACAATTGCTGGAAGAAGCCGACCTGCAACCAGCCGATGCCAAACTGACTGCCATCATCAACACGCAGGTCAATCGCTTGAACAGTACGGTCGAGAATGTGCTGCAACTTTCCAGACAACAACGAGGCACACCTGAACAGCTCAACATATACGAGTGGCTGGTCAATTTCAGAGAAGAATATTGTGCCTCCAAATCGCTTCTGCTGCACCAGTTCCACATCGAAATATACCCTCGTGACACCTCGGTACTGTTCGACTCCAGTCAACTACATCAGGTGATATGGAACCTATGCTCGAATGCACTGTATCATTCCGGGCTGTCATCCGATGACATCATGATCAACATCCAGGGTGGTTTCTCTATCGATAGCGACCAACCTTATATCGATGTCATCGACAACGGGCGCGGTATCGATGCAGAAGTCGCTCAGCAGATCTTCGAGCCGTTCTACACCACAAGCACCGATGGTACCGGACTCGGTCTGTACATCACCAAGGAAGTGGTAGAGAGTAACCGTGCTAAAATCAACTACATCGCCTTACCGACAGGTGGCACCTGTTTCAGGATATCCTTCATACAGAAGCCGACACGAGTAGAAGCGGCGGAATAAACATGACTGAAAAGAAAGTCCTCATCATCGACGATGAACCCGATATCTGCGAACTGATCGAGATCACACTCGCACGTATGGGGCTACAGACACAATCTGCACTGAACATCACTGATGCGAAGATTCTGCTCGAATCTGAAAACTTCGATCTATGTCTGACCGACATGCGCCTGCCCGATGGCAACGGTATCGAGCTGGTGGAACACATCGCAGCAAACTACGCTGCATTACCTGTCGCCGTCATCACCGCACATGGCAATATGGAAGCAGCAGTAAAAGCCCTCAAATCCGGCGCGTTTGATTTCGTTTCCAAACCGGTCGATATCAAGATACTGCGACGGCTGGTGTCCTCTGCGATCGCCATCCCACCCGAGACCAGCAACCAGACACAGAACACCACCATCACCGGTGAATCATTTGCAGTAAAAGAGCTGAAAGCCAGCATCAGCAAGATGGCTCGCAGTCAGGCTCCCGTTTTTATCCACGGCAGTTCTGGTTCCGGCAAGGAACGGGTCGCACGCATGGTGCATGAACAGGGCTCACGCGCAGAGTCGGCTTTCGTACCGGTCAACTGTGGCGCCATACCCAATGACCTGATGGAGAGTGAATTCTTCGGCCATGTAAAAGGCAGTTTCACCGGTGCCACATCTGACAAGCAGGGTCTGTTTCAGGCCGCCGATGGTGGCACCCTGTTCCTCGACGAGGTCGCCGAATTACCGTTGCACATGCAGGTAAAATTATTGCGCGTGATACAGGAAAAAGCTGCCCGCCCTGTCGGTGCCTCCACCGAGCAACCGGTCGATGTACGCATACTCAGTGCCAGCCATAAGAATCTGGTAGAACAGGTGCACGCAGGATTATTTCGGGAAGATCTGTACTATCGCATCAATGTACTGGAACTCAAAGTCCCATCCCTGCGCGATCGTATCGAAGATATCCCGCTACTCGCCAAACAGATACTGGCACAGCTTGCCAGTCGCGCCGACATACAGACCCCACCTGCATTAAACAGTCAGGCACTCAAGGCACTGCTGGATTATCACTACCCCGGTAATGTACGTGAGCTCGAAAATATACTGGAGCGTGCATTGGCACTGGCAGAAAACAATGTGATTACGGCTGACGACCTCCAGCTCGGCAACAAGCTGGCTGAACCAGTGATAAAACCAACCGGCACCGAACCGGCTACGGAATCTCTCGAGTTACAGAGCCAGGAAAAACTGGCGATTATGAAGGCGCTGGAAAAAACGCGCTGGAACAAGACTCAGGCAGCCAAATTGCTGGGGCTAAGCTTGCGCCAGCTACGCTACCGACTGGAAAAGCTACAGATCGAATAGTTAGATTAAATCTAATATGCATGCAATGTCTGTGACAGACAGGACAATGTCTTACATTTTTGTCATAAAGTGACAATTTTTACCGGTTTTCCACACTTGGTCGAATATAGACATACCACCTTAAGTTATTGTTTTTATATTAAATAAAAAGTTTTTCAGCAAACTGGCACAAGCTCTGCTATATGTTAATCAGTCTTTAAGCAAAGAGACCAAATAACAAAATCAACTCCAGTTCATTATGACCTCTCAGGAGAGAATCATGCAAAAAGCACAACAAGGTTTCACCCTTATCGAACTGATGATCGTCATTGCGATTATCGGTATTC
>WFUQ01000069.1 GCA_015484935.1 Gammaproteobacteria bacterium | reverse complement strand
TTCTGCATCACCGCGATCACGGTATTGGGCTCGACATCGGCTGTCGGCTGCATCGACATCGCCTGATGCAGCTCCGGATCGAATTTTTCATTGAGCGGGTCGATAGCCACGATATTGAATTTTTCGAAGGCTTTTTTCAGCATATTGATGCTCATATCCATGCCCTCTTTCAGGCTCTCGACGCTGGCATCTTCGACCTGCAGCCCCATCTCGATACCGTCGAGGACAGGCAGCAGCTCACTGACAAATTTTTCCAGCGCGAACTTGTGGGCGCTCTCCAGATCTTTCTGGGTACGACGGCGCAGATTCTCCATCTCCGCCTTGGTACGCAGTAACAGCTCCCAGTTCTCTTCTGCCTTCTGCTCGGCCTGTTTTATCTGCTCGGCCAGATCGTCCTCGGCCTGTAGCAGGGCCTCTTCTTCGGCTTCTGTTTCATCAATAATATCAGGGTTCTGATCCAGGGTTTCCAGATCGTCTTGTGCATTGCTTGTCTGATCAGCGGACATGCTATCTCCAAATAGTAAAATTCTGTTGCCGACTTAGTGGGGGCAATCAGCATGGTTTCAAGGGTTTTTAGCGAAAATATCAGCTTTGATTCAATGCTTCGCCGAGTAGCCTGGCGGTGATGTCCACCACCGGGATAATCTGGTCGTAATTGATGCGGGTCGGGCCGATCACCCCCAGTACCCCGAGGGATTCGCCGTCGATCTCGTAAGGCGAGGTGATCACACTGAAATCGCCCAGCCCCTGAATACCCAGTTCCTGACCGATGAATATCTTCACCCCGTCTGCCTGAATGCACCGGTCGAGCAGACCCAGCATCTCGCGTTTATGATCAAACACATCGAGTAACTGTTGCAGTTGCTGGCTGTCCTGATTACCGAACCGCATGAGTCGGGTCTTGCCCTGTACCAGATATTCCTTGTCATCCTGTGAACTATCGTCCAGCGCCTTGCCCGCCATGGTGATGGCTGATTGCATCATCATGTCCATATCGGAGCGCGTATTGTTCATCTCGTCGAGTAACTGCTTGCGCACTTCGTAGATGTCCCGTCCGGCAAAGTGTTCGTTCAGAAAATTCGCCGCCTGAGTCAGTTCCGACTGACTCATGTCTTTGTCCAGATGCAACACCCGGTTCTGCACTTCTTTCTCATTGATGACCAGGATGGCGAGTACGCGTCTGTCCGGTAATGACAGAAATTCGATGTGACGCAAGACCGACTGACTGGGTTTGGGGATGGTGATCACTCCCGCCATATTGGTCATCTCGGAGACCATCTGGGTGGCATGATTGATCAGCGATTCGGTATCCTGATCCGGATTGAGCTCGGAGGAAAGCTGCTCCACCAGGGTATTTTCCAGCGGTTGTACTTCCAGCAATGAATCAACGAAAAACCGTAGACCGAGCTCGGTAGGGATGCGCCCGGCAGACGTATGGGGAGCCGCTACCAGTCCCTGCTGCTCCAGCGCAGAGACCACATTTCGGATAGTCGCCGGGCTGATATTCAGACCGGTATTCTGCGCCAGTTGCTTGGACCCCACCGGCTGTCCATCGTTGATATAACTGGTGATCAGTTTTTTCAATACGATCGAAGCGCGCTGATTGAGTATCGGTGATGGCTGGGTCATGTCTCGTCTGAGTCAGGTGCTTTGTATACGCCGAATGTTACAAGAACGGACAGGGTTTAACTAGAGAGGTTTGGGTGATGGCATACGTATTGGTTGGTAGGAGTCGGCTATCTCGACAGGAATTCAAGGCCTGGTGAATGCTGACAGATGGATTCCCGCCTGCGCGGGAATGACGGGCTTCTACGGGTATGTATGATTAATCAATCAGATGAGCGCTCTTCAGGACAGGAAAATCAGTGACTCAGATTTACCGAAACTGTCCGTCCACCAGCTCAAGCACCCTGTCCATCTTTTCGGCGATGTGCATGTCATGAGTCACGATGATCAGCGAGGTGTTGTGAGTCGTATTCAGGGTCGCGATGATATCTATCACCTGCTGAGCATTTTTGCTGTCGAGGTTACCAGTCGGTTCATCGGCCAGAACACACATGGGTTTGTGGATCAGGGCGCGGGCGATAGCTGCACGTTGTCTTTCGCCACCCGACAACTCACCGGGTTTGTGTGTGAGGCGTTGTGCCAGCCCCATCTCGGTCAAGGCCTCTTCAGCAGAACGTGTCGCCTGCTGCACATCGACGCCATCTATCAACAGCGGCATGGCGACATTTTCCAGCGCTGTGAATTCGGGTAACAGATGATGGAACTGATAGATAAAACCGAGATGGTGGTTGCGCATACGACAACGTGCCAGTTCACTCATCTGACTGATATCTTCACCATTGATAGTGACGCTGCCCCGGGATAATTCGTCGATACCACCCAGACAATTCAGCAGGGTCGATTTGCCAGAACCGGACGCACCGATGATGGCGATGCGTTCCCCCGCCTGAATATCCATATCGATACCGGACAGCACATCGACGGTATTGATACCATCACTATACTGTTTACCCAGATCGCGTGCCTGCAAGGCGAAGGGCATATCATTCATAGCGTAACGCCTCGGCTGGCAGAGTTTTCGAGGCACGCCATGCCGGGTAGATGGTCGCCAGTATGGTCACAGCAAAAGCCGAGATCGCATAGGTAGCCACGTCCTTGAAACGGACATCGGCAGTGATGTCACTGATGTAATAGACATCAGCCGGCAGGAAATCGGTGCTGAACAGTTGTTCCAGCCAGGAGACGATCTCGAATACATTCATCGCCACCGGCACACCGGCAGCGACACCGATGGCGGTGCCGAACAGACCGATAAACGCGCCCTGGA
>WFUQ01000068.1 GCA_015484935.1 Gammaproteobacteria bacterium | reverse complement strand
GGATATTATTGTCTTTCGCACGCTGCGAGATGGTTTCGTTCAATGCTCTGTCATCAGTCGCAGCGATGACCAGGGCACAATCAGCGATATCACCATCCTGATATTTTCTTGCGAGATGTCTGATACTGCCAGACTCGACCTGCCTCGCCAGCTCTTCGGACAACTCCGGCGCGATAACCGTGACACTCGCTTCCGCCTTGCACAACAGTGCCACTTTGCGTGCCGCAATAGCGCCACCACCGACCACGATACAATCACGTTGCCTGATGTTGACGAATATAGGTAGATAATCCACAGCAGTCTCTTTTCAGTGCAGTGTCACAGAACCGCTATCAGCTGGAAGCCAACAGCTCATCCAGGCCGCCGGATTGGTTCAACGCAGAAAGATCATCGAAGCCACCGACATGGGTATCACCGATGAATATCTGTGGGACAGATTGCGCCCCGCCCGTCATCTCCTGCATCACCTCACGCTGACTCGGATCTTCATCGATCTTGATGAGGTCATACTTCAGGCCTTTGCTCTGCAGCAGACGTTCGGCAGCGGTGCAGTAACCGCAGAAACGTGAAGAAAAAACTTTGATATTGGGCTGGCTCATAGGTTTAAACGATCCGATGATTACAGGTTGGATGGTTACAGGTTTTCGATGACATCTTTCAACATAGACCGGACAGTGGTTGCGACACCGCCCAGCTCGTCGTTCTTGATAGCCATCATCGAAGCGACAGGGTCGACCGCAGACACTTCGACCTTTTCGCCTTCGGCCTGGCGCACGATAACATTGCAGGGCAGCATCAGCCCTATCTTCGGCTCGGCAGTGAGTGCCTTGTGCGCATAACCGGGATTACATGCACCGAGGATGGTGTATCTTTCAAAATCGACATCGATCTTTTTCTTCAGTGTGCCGCTAACATCGATGGTAGTCAGAACACCGAAACCGGCCGCACCCAGAGCTGCGGTAACACGCTCGATAGCTGCGTCGAAATCATCGTCTACGGATTTGGAAAAGTAATAACTCATAATGCACCTCCTGAATTCTGGAGGAGTATTATACCGGAACTTATAGCGTCATTCCTGTCTGGATTTAAGGCGTGCTAGATATCGAGTGGCGGTGGCGCAACCCGCATGACTTCTTCTATCGTACTAAGACCTTTGGCTACTTTACTGGCGCCACTGAGTCGTAACGGACGAAGCCCATCCTTGATGACCTGTTTACGCAATGCCGCCATATCACAATCATCAGTCATCAAGCGACGGGTTTCAGGACTGAAGGTAAACATTTCGTAGATACCCATCCGCCCCATATAACCGGTATTGCGACATTCCAGACAACCGACAGGTTGATAGATCTGATCCGGCTTGGTCGCCTTCCACGGTTTCACCAGTTCATGCCAGGCTTCTTCGGTGAGGTCGGCAGGTTGTTTACAGTGCGGACACAGGGTTCGCACTAATCGCTGTGCCATCACCCCGAGCACGGAAGACTGGATGAGGTAAGGCGCAACACCGATATCCAGCAAACGTGTGATGGCCGATGGCGCATCGTTGGTATGCAGGCTCGACAATACCAGATGCCCGGTGAGTGCCGCCTGGATGGCGATATCGGCAGTTTCGAGATCACGGATCTCACCGATCATGATGATGTCCGGGTCCTGTCTCAGTAATGTGCGCACCCCGCTGGAGAAATCCAGATCGATATTCTTCTGTACCTGCATCTGGTTGAACAGAGGTTCGACCTGCTCGATGGGGTCTTCGATGGTACAGACGTTCACTTCCGGTTTCGCCAGTTGTTTCAGAGTGGAATACAGCGTGGTGGTCTTGCCCGAACCGGTCGGGCCGGTCACCAGGATGATGCCATGCGGCTGGGCGATCATGGAATTCCATACCTCTTCGTCGTTGACACCGAAACCCAGCTCTCTGAAATTACGCACCAGTACTTCCGGATCGAATATCCGCATCACCAGCTTTTCACCGAATGCGGTCGGCATGGTAGAGAGTCGCAGTTCGACCTCCATCCCCTCAGGTGTACGGGTCTTTAACCGACCATCCTGTGGACGACGTTTTTCGGCGACATCCATACGCCCGAGAATCTTGATACGACTGGCGACTGCCGCCATGACTGCGGTAGGGATCTGATACACCTCGTGCATCACCCCGTCGATACGAAAACGCACATTACCCATTTCGCGTCGGGGTTCCAGATGGATATCACTGGCGCGTTGATCGAAAGCATACTGTAACAACCAGTCGACGATATTGACTACGTGCTGGTCATTGGCATCCAGTTTGCCGGTCTTGCCCAGCTCCATGAGTTGTTCCAGATTCTGGATATTACCGATGGTGGTCTGTGCCGATTCTTTCGCACTGGTGACCGATTTCGATACGGTGTAGAACTCCAGCAGATAACGACGGATATCTTCCGGATTGGCGACCACCAGTTTGAATTCCTTGTTATGGATGCGACTGAGTTCGTCTTCCCATTCACGCTCATAAGGTTGTGCGGTGGCGATGGTGATGAAGTGGTCATCGACGTTCAGCGGCAATACGTTATATCTTGCTGCATAGGCATAGGACATGACTTCGGTGATCTGCGTCACTTCGACTTTCAAGGGGTCGATACGGACATAAGGCAGGTCTGTTCTGTTTGCGAACCATTCGGTAAGGCGATCGAGTGTGAGCATGCCGTTACCGGATTCATCTTTCCAGTTTCTGTCAGCGACGACTTCGAGCGGATTCTTTTCCTTGTACTGCTGACCGGTCGCCAGTGAACGCAACATCTGCGCATTGTCGCTATCGACCATGTCATCCTCAGCCAGCCAGTCGAGGATATCGGCCACTTCCAGTTTACGGTTGAGTTGTTTGTCGATGACTGCGCTCATGGCCTGCTCTATTGATGCGTGATTACACGGTTGTTTTTATATCGAAGCCGGTACGAGGGTCACAGCCGGTCGATTCGTCTTTTATACACTCTATAGTAGACACTTTTGCGTGTTCCGGTCCATTTTGCAGCCATTTTTCCATTTCCTCTACTCCCTCTTCGTCACCGCACAACAGCACTTCGACGCGACCATCTCGCCGGTTTCGCACCCAACCACCCAGACCGAGGCTACGCGCCTGACGCTGTGTCGAGTCACGGAAAAAAACGCCTTGTACTCGACCGGAGATAAGATATCGTCGATTGATAGTCATATTGATAGATTAGAAACAGTTGCCACGAAAGACGCAAAATGCGCGAAAAATAAAATAATTACTATTCACTTCCAGTGCTGATGCACATTACTAATACCTTGGTCACACTTCGCAACCTGACTATCCGACTAAAATTTTCACAAAAAAAAGGCTCGCAGAGCGAGCCTTTTTTAATTGCCTGGCAAGTGAACTTACTGATTCAGGTAATCCAGATCAGACTGTTCGACATCACCGACTGACCATGCACCACGTGTCTTGGCATGACGCACCGCTGCGTCCATCTCTGCATCGCTGGCATTCTGATCGATGTCCAGAACCTGACCAGGATAGATCAGATCAGCATCTTTGATCTGGCTGCGGTTAGTCTTGTAGATCAGTGGCCATGCATAGGAGTCACCGTAGACCTGATCCTTACCAGAGATACCCCATAAGTTGTCACCACCTTCGACAGAGTAACTGCTCACCTTGTCACCGTTGCCGGCAGATGTACCTGAGTTACGGCTGGCAGCGGCAGCGGTCGAAGCAGATGACAATGCCGCCTTGTCTGAAGCACTCAGTGAATTCATGAATTTTTCGTTTTCAAATTCAGCCTGCGCCTGCGCGATCTCGGCCTGCTTCAGAGCTTTGGCAGCCAGCTTTTCGGCTTTGGCTTCGTCGCCTGCAGCCAGTGCATCTTCTGCCTGTTTGATGATCTTGCCGGTATCGCGCCATTCGTTGCCAGCGGCTTTCGCTGCTTTGTTGGCAGATTTAGCATCTGAGATCGCCTGTTCGGCAGCACTCATACCTGTATCTTCATCACCCGTGGTCGCACAACCAGCCAGTAGTCCGAGGCTCAGAAATGCAATTGAAATCAGTCGTGCAGTAGTACGCATGTTTTTATTCTCCAGATTTGGAATGTTATATCGTTATTATGCAGTGGATTATAGACGCAAACCTTGCCTGTTTGCACTGTTTCATGTCAAGAAAATGTGAAATTTTACTGCTTTCTTCTGTCACAGCTTTTTTGCGCTTTTTCACCACCGCCTGACCCGCAGGCTTATCGAATTGGTACAATACGCGGCTGAAAAGTTTCATCAGGGAGCAAACCATGTCTGACTCGATAAAAATTTTGTACAACCCGGCATGCAGTAAATGCCGGCTAAGCTTGCAACTCATTGAAGATAAAGGAGTTTCCCCTGAAGTAATGGAATACCTGAGCACACCACCGGATGCTGCTGAACTCGGTGACATCCTCACTATGCTCGGTCTTGAACCTCGCCAGTTGATGCGCAAACACGAAGCACCTTACAAAGAACTGAATCTGGCAGATGAATCACTGAGTCGCGACGAACTGATAAAAGCCATGGTAGAAAACCCCATCCTCATCGAACGTCCTGTCGTCATCAGGGGAAACAAAGCCATCATCGGTCGTCCACCCGAGAACATACTGGAATTATTCTGATGGCCGAGATTCTGGTGCTGTATTACAGTCCTGGTGGGACCACCCGTGAGATGGCGCAGGTCATCGCCCGCGGTATCGAACAGGTCGCTGGCATGCGGGCACGATTGCGTACCGTGCCACGGGTATCACCTGACACCGAAGCGAGTATGGAGCCCATACCCGAAAGCGGCGATCTTTATGCCTGTAACCAGGACCTGGTCGAATGCGCCGGTCTGGTACTGGGTTGCCCGACGCATTTCGGTAACATGCCGGCACCGATGAAATATTTCATCGATAAT
>WFUQ01000067.1 GCA_015484935.1 Gammaproteobacteria bacterium | reverse complement strand
ACGAAAAATAATGCGTCCTTGGTTCAGCTTACGCCCAGGATTAAACATTCCTCATAAACAGAACACCACTAAACACCAGTATCAACAGAATCGATGCTGAAAGAAACGAAGCAAGCTGTATCTTGCGTTGTTTTTTATGCTCATCCGAGAGGTACAGGCTTACAGTGCCCAACACCGGCACACCCAGTTTTTGCTGTATCTGCTTACGGCTTACGAATGACGGCTGCAGCAGATATCTGAAACCACTCCATCCTAATCCTGCAGCGAATGCAGCCAACAGTACCATAACAAGATATAACGGACGATTCGGACCGGACGGGCTGGTCGGCACGATAGGTGGCTCGATCACCCTGAAAGTCACATCGCTGGTCGACTGACCGATGTTCTGTGCCAGTCTCGCTGACTCACGTCTCTCTACCAGATCGAGATAGCGCTCTGTGGTCACCTTGTAATCACGATTGAGCTTGGATAATTCCGCTTCGACCTCGGGGATGATATCGACCGATTCCTTCAACTTTTTCACATAACCCTGCTGCTCTTCCAGCTCTGTTTTCAGCAACTGCACCTGAATACTGGCCTCATTCACTGCCGCCTTCAGGTTCTGGTAGACAGGGTTCAGCGTATTGTTACCAGTCGAGAAACCCGCACCGTCAGGTGAATTGGCTCTCGCCTGCAGGTCAGCGATATTCTGCCTGACAGCAAGCACATCGGGATGCTCCTCGGTGTACTGATTGAGCAATTCATCCAGTTGTAACTGATACTGACTCAGTTTCATCGCCACGGTGGAATCATCACTACCCACGGCTACACTCGATTCACCTTTGAGCTGGCTACGCAGTTCTGCATATCGCTGCTCTGCCAGTCGTAGTGCAGATGTCGTGCTGGTCACACTGTCCAACGCACGCTGTAGACGGGTGTAGTAGCTACCCTTTTCATCCGGCATGAAACCGACGTTGGATTTTTTGAACTCAGCCAGTTTCTGTTCTGCTGTGGCGAGACGCTGTTCATATTCCTTGATCTGCACATCCAGAAACTTCTGTGCCGATACGGTGTCTGTGCGGCTGGAACTGAGTGTATTCTCGATCATGGTATTGAGCAGATTCGAGACCACCTGATAGACCTGGTCAGCCGACCGGCCGATATAACTTATCTCATAGATATTCTTGTCACGATCCCAGCGTTTGCCACCACCGCCTTTGATGGTGATGTTACCGGCAAGGTTCGCCAACATACGCTCTTTGGCATGATCATCCGTGATATCCAGATCCATATCTGTTTCGCGTATCACTGTCATCAGGTTTTCCCTGCTCAACAGAGTACGTGTCATCACGTTCAGTTCATCATCTGCGTTGGTCTCGGGAGCCAGTCCTTTCAACAGCGGTTTCATGATAGACGTGGTATCGACAAATACCACCGCATCAGCACTGTACTGATTCGGCATCGTATACACGAAAACCCAGCCGATTATCGCCAGTACCCATGTGATGACAAGAGCCGACCACCTGTAGCGCCACATCCCGTGTAAGTAGCCGTATATCTGTACCAGTTGTTCAATCATTAACTATTTTTACCCTGCAGTAGCCACGCTACAATCATAATGTAATGTAAAACCGCATCCAAAGATTGGTGACCTGAAAACCATCTATTCATCATGTCTAAACTCTTCTGATTATAGAGCATGGTTGTAGATTTAGCTGAACAGGCTCGCATGAATATGAGCTGCATCACACTTCTCCGTGCTGTTATCGGAAGCGAGAAACAGTTACGTAACGCATTGATTTATATATTGTTTTCAAGGATAGCGAATACTACTCCGGGAAGCCCGTCTGACTTCTCGGCACATGAAAACCGGCAGAAAACAGATAACAAAAATAAAATCAATAAGTTACAAACAAGACAGGTGTGTCATATCAAGCATCTTCCGATCCACCCGGGAAGCAGATACTCTAGTCACACCTGACTTTTCGACATTCGAATAGGGTGTAACTGCCTATTTTTTGAGTAATTTCTCCGCGTCTTCCCGGCCAGTGAAAGAATCATGAGCTGCCAGTACGCTGGACAGGATAGCCTGTCCCTGCTGCCCTTTTCCAGCTTTGATTAGCGCAGCAGCATAGTGATAGCCCACTTCAGGAATACCGGGAAGTTTGTCATAGGCGCGTTTTAATACGGTAACTGCTTTTTCAGCATCGCCCTGTTGCAGAAGAACCCAGCCATACGTGTCCTGGATACCGCTGCTCTCGGGAGACAGCTTGTATGCCCGGCTGGCATAATCGATTGCCGACGGGTCAGCTTTGAGTGATAACAACCATGCCATATTATTCAAGGCATAGATGTTTTCCGGTTGCAGCTTTAATAACTGACTGTAGACACGCTCAGCACCATCATTATCTCCTTTTTCCTGCAGAGTCGTACCGAGTAACTGCAGAGCTGTCATATCGTCCTCGTGTTTACTCACCCAACCGCGCAGTAATGATACTGCTGCATCCGGATCGCCTCGACCGATCAGTACACGAGACAGTTTTACAGCCAGTACAGAAGTCTGATTGATGCTCCACGCTTTTTTGTATGAATTATATGCATCATTAACGTTATCTGAAGCGACTTGCGTATCACCAGTCAACTCATATCCGACGTAGAGTTCTGGCTCCTGTTGCCGCACCTTGCTGGCGTACTGCGAGGCGTTTTCTATATCCCCCTTCTGCAGATAAACATTTGACAACAAGGCCATGGCGGGAAGATGGTCAGGCCTGCTTTTAAGCGCGGCCAGGAATTCTTTCTCGGCACTCTCCAGCTGCCCCATCTTGAGGTGTATCTCACCCAGTATGGTGCGTGCATAATAGGAATCCGGTACATCGATCACCAGGTTTGTCAGCGTCGACAGTGCTTCACTGTATTTTTTCGTCGCGAGTTGTAATTTCCCGCGCTGTAGAATCACAGAAAAGTTTTCCTTATCCAGTGCTTCAGCCTCTTTCAGCACCTCAGCTGCCTTGTTATTCTGATGTTTACGCAGATAGTATTCGATCAACATGAGTCTGGGCGTGATGTTATCCGGTGCTTTCGCACGCGCCTGCTCCAGCCATTTCTGCATAGCATTCTCATCGGGCTCTTTTTCAGCCATACGCGCCAGCGAGAGTTCTGCTTCGATGGAATCGTCAGCCAGCGTGGTCGCTTTGACATACAACTGTCTGGCTGCACCCAGGTTACCCTCATATATTTCGAGTCGGGCAAGAGACATAATCGCCTGCATCGAATCGGGGTCCAACTGCAATGCCTTATCGAAATACTGACGTGCTTCAGTTGTCTTCTTCGAGACGGCCAGCACGTTTGCCACCATGATAGTTGCATCGACATCATCAGGTTTGCGTGCCAACGTTTCCTTTGCGGCAGCTATCGCCTTGTCATACTGTTTGTTTCGAAGATATGCCAGTATCAGCAGATTCTTTATCTGCTCGGATTCATTACCTGCAGCCACCAGTTTTGTCAGCTCGTCTATCGCCAGACCGGCTTCACCGGTAGAGATATAAGCCTTTGCCAGTTCGCCGTGATAGGCCGTATTATCAGGTTCCAGTCTAATCGCTTCTCTCAGACCTGCAATACCCGCCTCTGAGTCACCCATGCGTAACTGTGACAGACCACCCAATGCCAGAAGTTCGGCATCACTGGTTTCGACAGGTACGTCTTTCAGCAATGCCGTCTCGGCCTGATCGTCCTGACCCAGTAACATGTATGTGCGCCCCAGTAATTTGCGTACCCCGATATTCCCGGGATAGGTATTGAGATATTTTGAAAGATAGAGCACCGTCTGCTCATAATGCTTACGTGCGAAACTTATCGTGCCGTAAAGCAATTGTATCTGTGCGTTATCCGGTACAGTGTTCACTGCTTTCTGAATACGCAGGTCAGCGGTATCGAGGTCACCCTGTCTGAATGACAGCATAGCCCCCAGATAATTGACCTCCGGATTCTCCGGGTAGAACTTGAGCAGTGGCTTGAGATTTTTTTCAGCCAGTTCGACCTCGCCCTCTGTGATATAGATACGAGTGAGCTTGAGTCTTGCTATACGTCCATATATCGTGACCATGTTCTTCGGTTCACGCTGTACGACTTCATTCAACACCTGCTTTGCCGTATCACTGTCTTTGTTCTGGATCGCATATTGTGCCTGCAATATCATCAGTTCTCTGGCATCAGGATATTTACTCAGTGCCCGTTCGAGCATCGCACCAGCTTCAGTGATGTTTTTACTGATCATGCTTATCTGCATATGTGTCTTCAACAGATAATAAGCATCTGCGTCCAGAGCATCGCCGGCATCTACCGCTTTCAGCGCCGCACTCAGATCACCTGTTCCCAGATAAGCCGCTGCACGCATACCGTATAACTCAGCCTTGTCCGCATCCGTAAAGTCAGCATCGATCTTGACCTTCTCCAGTAATTTTTTATAGTTACCGGAAAGCAGATATGCCTTTCCCAGACCTTGCATCACGTCTGCTTTCGACCAACCGGCACTTAATGACTTGTTGAATTCCTTGATCGCACCCTCGGCATCACCGATCTCCAGATAGAGATCTGCCAGCATAAATCTGGCCTCGGCATTTTTCGGGTTTGCTTTGAGAGAGTTCTTTAGCTCAAGCGCCGCTTCACGTGTCTTGTTGTTGCTGATGTATTGTTTGGCTGTCTGCACCAGCTCGATACTCTCCGTCTGTGGATCACTACAGGCAAACAACGTGGCCACGAACACGGCCAGCAACAGTTGACTGACATGCATTATTTTATTCCCGGATTTCATAACTTCCTCTCACAACACTTGATATTCGATTCGTTAATCTCTGGAAGCTCTGAATTAATCAGAGTTTCCCTTTTCTGTTCTGGTGACGATTGAATGAGACACAGCGTCCAGTGGTATTCGCATATCCCTAACATACTGCCGCAAAAGCTCCCGTTTCATCTTATCGCTGCCATCCGATAATGATGTCACCGCAACCACGTACGCAGATGTTTCCGATGTCAGCAGTCCCATCACCTGTAGTAATTTGGCCTCATATCTGTTGATCGTGCTGATACCGGCAACATTGTACCAGTACCAGACAAGCCTTTGTTGACCCGAAGCATCCTGCAATTTCTGCTCAAGAACCTGCTCACCATCGACCTGTTTGATCCTCGCCCTGACATACTGCGTCTTCCAGACCCGTTTATTGTTGATCATATTCGTATCGTTGATCAATTCCTGGCCTTGCTTCTGACCCGGATAATATCCGACATAAAGGGATACTGCCTTCCCATCCTTGTCATATCGGACATTGTAGTTAACTGCACCATGGAACAGAGGCTGCCAGCTATCAGTCACACCGTCCTGCCTGTCCCAGCCCGAATCCACATCCGGCATCACGATCTCTATGTCGCGTCCGTATTCACCTGAGTGATTGATATTATTGACCAGAACAGGGCCACTCAATATCACCGATGCTGCGACGAGCAATGCGATGATGATGGAAGACATT
>WFUQ01000066.1 GCA_015484935.1 Gammaproteobacteria bacterium | reverse complement strand
CAGCGCTGCCTTGTGCCGTTGGACGGATTGCAGATCGAACAATACCTGCAGGATATGATCGATCTTGTCCGGTGACAGTTCAGGCAGACGGACAAAGAGTTTATCCAGTGTCGCTTCTCCCTGCTGATACGCGCCCTCCAGTATCAATACCCTGGCCTTACGCAGATGCCACAGGAACGCATCCTGTTTTTCCGGTACGGCCTTGATACTCTGCATCAACCTCGCTGCCAGTGTGATATTTTTTCTGTCCAGTGCATGATCGATCAGTGCCACCCGGGTCGCTACCGGCAACCACTGCAAGGACTGGATCGATTTTGAATACACATATAACTGGCTTATCAGGTCCAGACTGTTCTTTTTCTTGCTCAACAGCGACACCAGCTCGGCATGCGTCACTTTCCGATGCTGCTCGTTTTCGGTCTGCAATGCCAGCGCCGCCAGTAGCGAGATGGTTTTCAGTGTGTCTTTAGACTTGAGTTGCATCGCTTTTTCATACCATGCGGCATCGTCACCAGTGAGCAGGCGGTAATGATTACCCAGTTCGATCCCCTTGTTCAGATAGCGTTGCCACAAGGCATCGGCAGAGACACTGACGACTTCTTGCAGATAGTGTTTGACCTTGCCCAGCGAGAATAAAGACTCGAGGGCAGAGATGATCTTTTTATCGTCAGCCGCATTCAATGCCGCTTCATATTCCAGATATCGATACACCCAGCGTTCCGCTTTAGATATCAATTTTCCTTTGGATCTTTCTTCATTGGCTTTCAGGATCGTCTGTGCCCGTTCCGGATACAAGCGCAACTGCGCCAGCATCGATAACGAACGTGAGACGATATCGTCCTTGCCTTCTAACAAGGCGATCACTTCGGCATTCTGACCGGCCTTGATGAGAACGCTGGCGCGTGTGATCGACCAGTCACTGGTCAGGGCATAATCGGTATCGCGATAGTCATAGTTGTAACGCAGCATGGCATCTTCTGCATCGGCGATATTGCCCTGCCGCAGATAAAGACGTATCACCAGCCGCCGCCACAGGGCGAACACCACAGCACGGTCGTACTGTGCATCGGACCAGATCAGGTTTCTCAATACACTGAGAGCCTCCTCTGTTTCATCTTCACTCAACAAAGCGATACTCTGCTGGGTGAGGAACCATTCCTGTACCTGATCCGGTAACAGACCGACGCGGGGATTATTCTGCACCACCTGTCGTGTCCGTTCGATGATCTGTTTCCAGTCCTGCATAATCACCAGCACCGAGATGCGTTTTCGCTCATAGCGATACCAGGGTGGGGAGAAGGCTTCGTTGGCGGATTGATGTTGTTCGATAAGACGTAACGCCAGTGCAGGTAATCCCAGGCTGATCAGTTCATCCAACTGCGCCAGTGACTGCGCGTCTGTCGCAGCTACGGAAGGTTTCGTCTGCCCACGCGGGTAGGCTGGAGTCGGCATCAGACGTGTCGATCTGATCTGTCTGTCGCCCGCTTCGGTTGCCAGCGATGGCATTGCGAACGGTAGCTGGCAGATGAGCAGCAGGACGGATAGGTAGCCGGGATGAATACGCATAGATGGCGCTATGATACGCAAAAAAAGAGCGGCTAAAAAGCCGCTCTTTTTTATCAGTCTGTCTGTCGTCGCAACGATCAGGCTTACAACTTCTCTTTGATACGAGCCGCTTTACCGGTCAGACCACGCAGATAGTAAAGTTTCGCACGACGTACTTTACCGCGACGTTTCACTTTGATCTCTGCGATGCTGTGACTGTAGGTCTGGAATACACGTTCTACGCCTTCACCGTGAGACAGTTTGCGAACAGTAAACGCAGAATGTAAACCGCGATTACGTTTGGCGATGACCACGCCTTCGAATGCCTGTAGACGCTCACGATCACCTTCTTTTACCTTTACCTGTACAGTAACGGTATCACCAGGATAAAACTCGGGAATCTCACGTCCCATCTGTTCTTGTTCGAGCTGTTGAATTATGTTGCTCATTGTCATACTCCGCTTTCAGCGTTTGCTGTGTTCCGGATCGCTCCGGAAATGTTAAATTAAACCTGTCTTAGTTCTGCTGATGCTCATGGATGAACTCATCCAGCAGAACCTGCTTGTCTTCGTCCAGCTCCGCCGCCTCGATCAACTCAGGCCTGCGTAACCAGGTTCGTCCCAACGCCTGCTTCAAACGCCAGCGTTCGATGGACTGGTGATTGCCACCGGTCAAAACCGCCGGTACCCGTTCACCCTCTATCTGTTCCGGTCGGGTGTAATGCGGACAATCCAGTATGCCCTGCATGAAAGAATCCTGTTGTGCCGATTCTTCATCACCTAATACACCCGGTAGCAGTCTGGCGATGGCATCTATCAATACCAGTGCCGGCAACTCACCACCGCTCAACACATAATCGCCTATCGATATCTCTTCATCGACCAGCTGTTCTATCAATCTCTCGTCGATGCCTTCATAGCGACCAGCGATCAAAATCAAATCTTGCGGATTATCACTCTCACCCGCTTCGGCCAGCTGTTTCACTCTGGCCTGCTGCAACGGTATCCCCTGCGGGCTCAGGTAGATCACTCGAGCATCTGCCTGCGATGCCTGCTTCGCTGCTGCGATGGCATCGGCCAGCGGCTGTACTTTCATCAACATGCCGGGGCCACCACCATAAGGCCGGTCGTCTACCGTGCGATGTTTGTCGTGGGTGAAATCTCTCGGATTCCAGCATCGGACCGTCAATTTACCGGTTTCGATGGCACGACCTAATACGCCGAAGGCATTCGCCTGTTCTATCATCTGCGGAAACAGGCTGATGACATGGATGCGCATCATCGCTGACATCAATCCTGTTCCATCCAGGCGGTATCCCAATCGACCTCGATGCACCGGGCTTCCACATCGACCCCGATGATCGCATGACCCAATGTCCACGGGATTAGGTGCTGCTTGCCCTCTGCTGATTCCACCACCAGCACGTCATTGGCACCGGTTTCCATCAATTCTTTCACCACACCCAGCTCGATATCCTGCTGGTTGATGACGCGTAATCCGATCAGGTCGCGCCAGTAATATTCATCTTTACCCAGAGGCTTCATCTGGGAGGCGGCTATCGCAATCTCCTGCCCGCTCAGTAACATCGCTTCCTCCCTGTCATCGATGCCTGCTATCTTTGCCACCACCGTCTTGCCATGGCGCCTGGCAGATTCCACCTGTATCTTCCGCCAGTGGCTGTCTGTTTTTGTTTTGAGGTACCAGGGGTTGTAATCCTTGATACCTTCGCGGGGTTCGGTATTGGAGAATACCTTGATCCAGCCTTTCACCCCGTAGACGCCGGTGATATGACCGACGATGATCTTCTGCTCAGTGAGCTGTCCGTTGTCGGTTTCGTCAGACACCCTAAAATCGACAGGGTCCGGCGAAAGCCTCTTAGGCTGCTGCCTTGCTGGCTTCTTTTACCAGAGACGAAACACGCTCGGATGTCGTCGCACCGACAGAGAC
>WFUQ01000065.1 GCA_015484935.1 Gammaproteobacteria bacterium | reverse complement strand
GTCCTGGGATTATGTTCAAATTTATTGCCTCAATTAGCCTGTTATTGTTGACGCCGTTGGTGGTGTCGGCTGATGTGGAGCCGAATGATTCTGCACTGACTGCAGAATCAGTTTCAGTTCCGAGCGTTCAATCAGGGAATCTGAATGAGGACGCGCTCGATGTTGCTGACTTTTATACCTTCACACCAACACCGGGAACGTATTCAATCGTCTTATCCGGGTTCGATAATGTCAATTATGATATGGACCTGACTCTGGATGATGACACTACATTGCCAGATGGGACTGCAGCACTGGCGGCCAGTTCAAGCTTCACAGGTGCGACAGAATCTTTCACGTTACAGTTGGAAAACAAGGCTTACTATATCAAGGTTTACAGGGTGTGCAGCAACGGGAGTTTATGTAGCGCTGGCTCCTCGACCGATTATTCTGTCAGCATTACCCGAACCGACACAGGTGGCGGTAATCTCAGTCTCGCTCTGATCAGCTTGTTTGCGCTGGTTTTCCTCGCCGGTATTTCGCGATCCAGATATCTTGAGAACAAAGTTTACGTATAGATACAATGTCGTCGGACCTTGTTCGCCCGATACGTATCAGCTCTTACTGTTTCAACATAACCTTAGCTTCAAAAAATTATGACTACCATCGGTACGCCATTATCAGGCAGTGCAACCCGTATTCTATTCTGTGGTGGAGGCGAGCTTGGCAAGGAAGTGGTCATCGAGATGCAGCGTTTCGGTATCGAGGTGATCGTGGTGGATCGCTACGCTGATGCACCTGCCATGCAGGTGGCGCATCGTAGCCACGTCATCAATATGCTGGATGGAAACGCGCTGCGTCAGGTGATCGAGCAGGAGCAACCCCACGCTATCATCCCCGAGATCGAGGCGATCGCAACCGATACGCTGGTCGAGCTGGAACAGGAAGGGTTCACCGTCATTCCGACTGCCAGAGCAGCACAACTGACCATGAATCGTGAGGGGATAAGGCGGCTTGCTGCGGAGGAGCTGGGCATCAAAACCTCGCCCTATCGCTTCGCGGCTGATAGAGAAGCATTCGACGCGGCGATCGAAGCCATTGGGCTGCCCTGTGTGGTCAAGCCCATCATGAGCTCCTCCGGCAAGGGGCAGAGCACGATAAAAACACAGCAACAGATCGACACTGCCTGGGCGTATGCACAGGAAGGTGGACGTAGCGGTGCGGGCAAGGTCATCGTCGAAGGTTTTGTCGATTTCGATTATGAGATAACGCAACTCACCGTCCGCCATCGTGGCGGTACCTCGTTCTGCGAACCTATCGGTCATGTACAGGTCGATGGTGACTATCGACAGTCATGGCAACCGCAGCCAATGAGCGATGTGGCATTGGGTCGAGCACGCGAAGTGGCGCAGCAGATCACCGATGCACTGGGCGGGCGCGGTATCTTCGGGGTGGAGCTGTTCATCAAACAGGATGAGGTCATCTTCAGCGAAGTTTCACCCAGACCGCATGATACCGGGATGGTGACGATGATCTCCCAGGATCTGTCGCAGTTCGCGCTCCATGCCAGAGCGGTACTGGATCTGCCGATACCGGCTATTCAGCAACTGGGTGCCTCTGCGTCCAGCGTTATTCTGATGGAAGGCGAGAGCCAGCGGCCTGCATTCGCGCATCTAGAGAAGGCGCTGGCTGAGCCAGACACGCAACTACGCCTGTTTGGTAAACCGGAAGTGAGCGGTAGACGGCGTATGGGGGTGGTGCTGGCAAAAGCAGATAGCATTGAGGCTGCCATCGAGAAGGCGAAACATGCATCGGAACAGGTGGGCTGCGCAGTTGAGTAGCATCGGCATGGTTTAGCTGGTCGATTTTTAATCAATCAGTCTGAAATTTGCTTCCTGTTGCTTCTGTCTACCTCAGAAATGATAAAGTGTAATATATTCCAACAATCTGGACGTGATATAAATTTCCCGCCGAGTGATTTTTATTCGAATCCGATAAAAATGACTAATAGTTAACCAACAAAATTAAAAATAGTAAAAAAATACAACGCAATAAATGGAGTGAATATTAATTAGGGCTAATGTAGTTTTTTGTTGTGGTCTTTGGGTTTTTTGTAGTCGGATAAATTTTCACTTTTAAACAAGATTGGCTAATAATTAGTCATAATAGGTTATTTCGTCAGTATTCTTAACAATATTGAAAAATATCTAACAATTTAAGTGTAAAATTTCCCATAATTTATCGGTATTTTTTACACAATTTGTATCTGTTTGGATACAAAAAATGTTGCCATCAGCCGTAAACCTTTAATTTTAAAGTGTTTTGTATTTTCGGCACGCTTCCTGCTTATACATGCTTGTATCTGAATTGCCGGTGTTTTCAGTCAAAACGAGAATTCGGGCACTTCGTGATAAACGTTTGTTATCAGCTAGACATTTAAGGAGAAGACGATGGAAGAAACGACGAGAAAACTCACATTTGTAGTGATTTCACTATCAGTAGTTGTAGTTGCTCTATTCACGCTGGCACCCTGAGTGGTGATGTCGGTTTGTTCAGGAATTAGTATTCATGTTTCAGGAGTGGCAATCGTTCTAGTTAGTTAAGTGAGAGTGCCTGGGATGACCGGAAGCACGGTCATCACACAGGTGCTCGTCACATACAAAACACTGTGTGGTATAGTCATGCCGCGGTCGATACAGTGTCCCGGTATCAGGTTTTTTCCGATGATACAACAACAGATATAATGTTAAAAAAATGGCAAGACTGATTTTGCCTGCGCTTTCGTTTTGAGAGCATTGGCTCAGAGTGAATTTTTACCGATGCTTGATGTTTACAGACAGTTTTATCTTCTCGATGCTCAACCGTTCAAGTTGAGTCCTGACTATCATTTTTCCTTTGGTCATCGCACGTATGACCATGCCAAGGCGTATCTGAAATATGCGATTACTGAAGGTGAAGGCATCGTCGTCGTCACCGGTGATGCGGGCACTGGTAAGACCACATTGATCGCGACACTGATGTCAGAGATCGACAGCCGACGCATCAAGATGAAAAGCCTGAATAATGCACAGCTGGATTCGAGCAATCTGGTGAAGCGGGTGGTGGATATATTTGGTCTGCCGACCGCGAACCGTAGTAATGCAGAATTGCTGGCACTGCTCGAACATTATCTCATCAACTATCAATCATCCGGCGGGCGTGCCGTGCTGGTCATCGATGAAGCGCAGGGCTTGACCACCGAATTACTGGAAGATCTGAGGTTGTTGTCCAACCTGCAGGATAATAACCAGTTGTTGTTGCAATTGATACTGGTCGGTCAGGGTTCGCTGATGGATCACATCCGCGCACCGGGTATGGAGCAGTTGCAACAGCGTTTGATTGCAGCAACGCATCTTGAACCGCTGGAGCCGGAAGAGACATCTGACTATATCCGACATCGGCTGGGCAAGGTAGGCTGGGACGGCGCCCCGGAGATCCTTGATGAGGCGATGGGGCTGATACACAAATTCAGCAGCGGCATCCCCAGGCGTATCAACCTTATCTGTCACCGACTTTTCCTGCGAGGTGGTCTGGAACAGAAGCATAAACTCGATGGTCAGGATGCACTGCATGTCATCGTAGAGCTGCATAAAGAAGGCTTGCTCACACCTGTTTCCAGACGTGATCTGACAAAACGGCCTGTCCTGGTCAGCGCCTGAACGTTAGTGCTTCGCTATTACTCGACAGAGTGCACCTGAAATCCCCCCCCCCACCCGGTATAGAGAAGAGATGATGTTTCGCGCTTACCCGATGTCTGTTTTTGAGGTGTTTCTCACATTAGCAGGCATAAATATCCTATATAGTGCCTACACCAAATTTTGTATCAATCAAGAGTTATCGAGCTAATGGGTACCGTCCGGTTTTTCAGGCATTCGACACAGGTATTTAGATATTACATCCCTACCGAATTTGTACTGCTTGCCATCATAGAGTTTACCGCTCTGGTCGCGGCGCTGTATTTTGGTCTGGAAGTCCGCTTCTGGGGAACAGACTGGCACAGCCATTTCGGTGCGTTTTTACCCAAGGCAATATTATATGCAACCGTCATGCAGTTGAGCCTGGTCGCATTCGGTATCTATCAGCGGCAGGCCGGGCGTTTCATGGATGTGCTGATGTTGCGTATCGCCAGTGGGTTGCTGCTGGGGTTGATACCGCTTGGCGTGAGTTATTATTTTGTGCCGCAGTTCTTTCTCGGAAGAGGCGTGTTGTCGCTGACGGTCCTGTGCAGCTTCCTGTTTATCTCCATCATCCGTCTGTTGTTCCGGCGCGTGGTCAAAGAGCGCAATATGTGGTCGCGCGTGCTGGTCATCGGTGCCGGCAAGAAAGCGGCACTGGTCAGAGAGGCGCAGCAGGATAGAAGTTTGAAAGGATTGAATATCGTCGGTTATGTTGCGGTGAACGGGGATGATACGAAAGGTGACGATGTGATCATACTCGACAAACCGCTGGTGGAGATCGCGCAGGAGAAAGATGTTGATGAGATCGTGCTGGCGGTGGATGATCGCAGGCAGGCAGGTGTCCCGGCTCAGGATCTGCTCGACTGCAAGATGAGTGGTATCGATATCCTTGATCTGATCACCTTCTTCGAGCGTCGCACCGGCAAGATCCGGCTAGACATCCTGTATCCGAGCTGGTTGTATCTGGCTGATGGCTTCCATGAGAGTACGTTCAGACGTGTGATGAAGCGCTTTATCGATATCGTCGCCGTGCTGATACTGTTACCGCTGGCGTTACCATTGATGCTGATCACCGCGCTGGCCGTCTTTATCGATGGCGGTTTCAAAGGCTCTGTGTTCTACAAGCAGGTTCGGGTGGCGCAGGATGGCCGACCCTTCAACATCTACAAATTCCGTAGCATGGTGTCTGATGCGGAAAAAGACGGTGTTGCCAGATGGGCGAGCAAGAACGATTCGCGTATAACACGTGTCGGCCATATCATCCGTAAGGGCAGGCTGGATGAGTTGCCGCAATTACTGAATGTGCTCAAGGGCGACATGAGTTTTGTTGGGCCCCGACCTGAGCGTCCGGAATTCGTCAAGCAGCTGGCAGAGAATATCCCCTATTATGAGGAGCGCCATCGGGTAAAACCGGGGCTGACCGGTTGGGCGCAGATACGCTATCCCTATGGCGATTCCGAACAGGACGGTCTTGAAAAACTGCAGTATGACCTGTATTACGTCAAAAACTACAGCATCTTTCTGGATATGTTGATATTGCTGCAGACGGCTGAAGTGGTCATGCTGGGTAAAGGTGCGCAGTAGCTAAGTTGTTGATTATGTGATTATTGCTTGCTATCGGCTTACTTTTTCTGTTGTATCGGTGGTAGGATTATCGCGTGTTCTGGTAGATAGAAGCCGCTACGCGTAAATTGTGACGAATCTGCAGATGACCACACTGTGTGAAGGAGAGATGACATGAATTTTAAGAAAATCATCGAGCGGTATCGCTTGTTACCCCTGTTGGCATTGTTTGCTGTGTTTGGTCTGACTGCATGCGAGGACGACCTGGGCACCGGACCCGGTGGCGGCGGTGGTGGTGGCTTCTCTGTCGTTCAGGGCAATGCCAGTATCTCCTGGCCACGGCCCAGCACGCGAGAAGGTGGTGGTGGGCTGGCAGCATCCGATATCAGTGGCTACCGCGTTTACTATGGTTCCAAGCCGGGTGAGTATCAGGAATTCATCGAGGTCTCAGGAGCCAATTCTCTGCAGTTGACGTTACAGTCCATCCCTGCCGGTACCTATTATGTTGCGATCACCACGGTCGATACCAAAGGTCGTGAGAGTCTGTTTTCAAAGGAATTTACGGTCGATGTGAAATAGGGAATCATGCCTGGATATCCGCTCGAAAAAAAACCGCTTCACGGCGGTTTTTTTTGGGATTGAAAATAGCGTAAGCAGGATGTGTTAATTAGATTCGATGTAAATATAATTGACACTGAATACGAACGGGTATTTTATTTATATAAATATATTCAACAAGATAG
>WFUQ01000064.1 GCA_015484935.1 Gammaproteobacteria bacterium | reverse complement strand
GGAGGCAGTAGCGCACCAGCTGGTGGCGCCGGGGGCAGCACACTCAGTGGCACAGCAGCCACCGGCTTACCTCTGGTCGGCTCGATCAATGTCACCGGTGCGGCAGGTGGTCAGGCATTGAATGTCGCTATCGCTGTCGACGGCAGTTATACAGCTGATGTAAGCGGTCTGTCCGCCCCGTTTATGGTGCAGGCAGTGCCGACTGATAACACGAAACCGGCATTATTCTCGTATGCAGCCAGCGTCAATGTGACTGCCAACGTCACCCCACTGACCAATGTAGCGATGTTCATAGCCAACGGCAACACTGACCCGGCGACACTCTATTCCAACTGGGCCACTGCTGCCAGCACCATCACATCACAAGTCGTGGTCGATGCGCAGGCTGTCGTGAATGCAAACTTGCAAACTTCCTTTCAGGCTGCCGGGCTGGATGCAACCAGCTATGACATCTTCGGCTCCAGCTTCACCGCTAACAGTACCGGTTTCGATGCTCTGCTCGACACCCTCACAGTCGATATCAGCAGTGGCAGTGTGAACATGACCGTGAGCGGTAATCCGGCTTTCACTTTCGACCCCGCTATCGATACAACGGGGATCAATATCGGCGGGGGATCAGGAGGCAGCAACACCAACTACAGTGTCGGTGGAACAGTCAACATCGCCACCACCGGACTGGTATTGCAGAACAATGGCAGAGATGATCTGGTAGTTACCGGCACCAGTTTTACTTTTCCCAAGAGACTCAATGACGGTACCAAGTACAACGTAACAGTGAAAACCCAACCGGCCGGACAGACATGCACCATCAACAGTGCATCAGGCGCTATCCTCAGTCTCGATGTGACATCGGTACTGGTCAACTGTGTCGCCAGCGGTGGCAGCTCGACCTATACGGTAGGTGGAACCGTGAGTGGTCTGACCGGCTCGCTGACACTTACTCTGTTCAAGAATGGTACGTTCCATGATGCGATACAGGGGTTCACCGGCACTGTTTTCGCTTTCACCAATCCGATGGACAGCGGCAACCTGTATTCCATCACGCTGGTACAACCCACAGGGCAGGTCTGTACACCGACGAATGAGACCGGCTCGATCGTAAATGCAGACATCACCAACGTCACTATCAGCTGTGTCGATACCGGTGGTGGTACAGGTACCAGCGCTACCTTGTCAGTAAATCCGCCTGAGTTCTTTGATTTCTCGACCGGCACGGCTTTCAGTGCTGCAACCGGAACGGAAGACATCATCGGTGTGAGTAATGAAGGTGTCAATTTTGGTAACGAAGGTGCTGCCAATATAATCGGTAACCGTATCATGCGCATAGGAACCTCAGGTACACTGGCTGGTACCACAGTCCCCGTATGGGACGGCAATGCCCCCTGGGTCAACGTCTCTTACCATTTCACAAGCGGCACGGGCGGGCTTCCCGTCGCTGTCGGCGAGATATGGGCTATCTATACCAGCGAAGGCAACTATGCGATCCTGAAAGTAACCGGCTTACCGGGCGGTAATTTCGGCTCTTCATTTACCTTCGAGTATCTGTATAACGCTGACGGCACACGCAGTTTCTAACACGACTGATAACATCAGGCAGCAGCGGTAACAATAAACTGCTATCGCTGCTGTTCTGCTAACCGGTCGTCGGCAGCACTGCGATAATTGCCGATTTGACATTGAATGCATGCAGCTCTGACAGTAGACTTTACGGTATTTATGAAACCCGCTTCGTGTTTATTCAGGTCATTCACACTCGCACTGCTGTCGTGGATACCCCTCGTCAGTCAGGCTGAACCGGAGCTGAGTCCGGCATCAGCCCACGCGCTGGATTTCGTCGCGCCGGCAGATCGCTGGGCGATACGACTGGAAGTGCGTAGCAACGGCTGGAACCAGCGCTATGACAACAACGGCAGAAAAGTTGCCATGGGAGCCGATTTTGATCAGGTCAATCTCGACAGCACCCTGTTTCCGGCACTGGTCGCACTCGGTCCCGGCGCCACACTAGGCACCACCCATTTCACATCCCGGCTGCAGAACCGTTACGCGGAACTGGCGCTGGGGTATGGTGCCACCGATAACCTCACCATCGGCGTACTCATCCCTTTCGGTACGACCCGTAACAAAGTGAATTTTTCCGTCAGCGGTGGCAATGTCGGTTTCAACCCGGCTTTCAACCCCGCCCAACCCATCGACGCAACCAACTTCCCGTTCGCCCCTGTCGGAGCTGGTGTCGTACCGGTGGGTACCGAAGGCGTACAACAGATTCTCACCGACCCGGCCTTCGGCTACGCTTACCAGCGCATAGAAAGTACTTCAACATCCGGCCTGGGAGACCCTACTTTCGGGCTTCTTTGGCGTTTTCACAAAACCAGTATCGACAGTCTGGTGTTAGGACTGGGCTTCCGCTTCGGTCTCGCCGATGCTGATGATCCGGACAACCTGCTCGACTACCCGACAGGTGACAGCAGTCGTGACCTGCGTGCGCAACTGGAGTATTACCGCAACCTGGGCAATGATTTTGACCTGCGCCTGCTACTGGATAGGAAGGTGCAGCTGAATGACAGAGTCCGCGTACGTGTGCCCGCTCCCGGCCAGCTTCTGGCACTGGCGAGCAGCAAGGAAACGGTGAACAGGGATCTGGGCAATTTCTGGGAATACGATGTCGAAATCGGTCATCGATGGGACGACTGGCGCGGCTCCCTTACCTGGCATCGCTACGACAAAAAAGCGGATCACTACAGTTCAGATATCGGCACCGACACTTCTGCGCTGGAAGCCAATACCCGCATCTACGCCAACCAGTGGCGCGCGTCTGTGTCCTGGAGCGGCATCAATGCCTGGCGTGATGGCGACATCCCCTTGCCCCTGATCGTGCGTCTGGAGATCCAGCGCACCTATGCAGGGCGTAACTTCGTCGATGTCAATGATATCTACGTACGCGTCACCTCATTCTTCTAGCGCCTGACCACGCCACCGCCCTACCCATTCTGCGACTACGCTTATCGCAAAGTTTCATGTAGAATACGCGCCACTTTTGGGCGGTACAGGCAACGATACACGGCTTGCACGATAGATTCCCCGAACAGAATTTTTTATTGAAATTTGGACTGACACGCGAGTCGTCGACATGTCCTCTGGAGAGCATAAATGATTAAACCTCATGGTTCTGATGAACTCAATCCGCTGTTCGTTTACGACACAGCTGAAAACGAAGCCTTACAGAAAGAAGCTGAAGGTCTGGCATCTATCGTCGTAAGTTCTGCGACTGCTGCGAATGCAGTCATGCTGGGTGGCGGTTATTTCAACCCGTTGACCGGTTACATGACGAAAGCAGATGCCCTGTCTGTCGCTACCGATATGAAAACGTCTTCCGGACTGTTCTGGCCGACACCGGTTTTAAACCTGGTAGAAGATGCAGGCAGCATCAAAGCCGGTGACCGTATCGCGCTGAAAGATCCCAACGTCGAAGGTAATCCGGTACTGGCTATCATGGATGTCGAAGGTGTCGAGGAATTCTCTGACGAAGACATGGCGCTGATGACTGAAAAAGTCTATGCCCCGGCTGCCGGTGAAGACCACCCTGGTGTCGATGCATTCAACTCTCAGGGCAAAGTCTGTCTGTCAGGTCCGATCAAGGTATTGAACTTCTCTTACTTCCAGTCTGAGTTCCCTGATACTTTCCGTACCGCAGTCGAGATCAGAAACGAGATCGCCGAACGCGGCTGGAAAAAAGTAGTCGCCTTCCAGACCCGTAACCCTATGCATCTGGCACACGAAGAACTGTGCCACATGGCTATGGATCGTCTGAACTGCGACGGTCTGGTTATCCACATGCTGTTAGGTAAACTGAAACCTGGCGATATCCCGGCTCCGGTACGTGATGCTGCTATCCGCAAGATGGTTGAACTGTACTTCCCTGAAAATAGCGCGATGGTAACCGGTTACGGTTTCGACATGCTGTATGCTGGTCCGCGTGAAGGCGTACTACACGCTGTGTTCCGTCAGAACATGGGCGCGACGCACTTCATCATCGGTCGTGACCATGCTGGTGTCGGCGATCACTACGGTGCATTCGATGCGCAGACCATCTTCGATGACCAGGTTCCTGCCGGTGCTCTGGAGATCGAAATCTTCAAGGCTGACCACACTGCCTACTCGAAGAAACTGAACAAAGTCGTCATGATGTGTGAAGCACCCGATCATGAGAAAGATGACTTCATCCTGTTATCTGGCACCAAGGTTCGTGAGATGCTGGGCAATGGCGAAGCGCCACCGAAAGAGTTCTCTCGCCCTGAAGTCGCCAAGATTCTGATCGATTACTATCAGAGCCTCTAGGTACTGAACAGACTTCAATGTTCGATGAAAACGGCGCTATTGTTAGCGCCGTTTTTTTATGCCCGAAATAAAGTCCCGATCGACTAAAGAATTTCGATAAGCTGCCGATAGCTGTGGATGCGAGCATGACACCCGTCACCTCCGTCAATTGTGACCTATCAGATATCGCCATCATCGAACAGGTTATCATCATGGACACCACATTCACCACCGGCCTGAACGGCTTTCAACAGGCACGCTCACGCATGCAGACAGCTGCCAGAGAGATCGCAGATGAATCTGTCGATACCGATACCCCATCGACGGGAAGTGTCAACAACATCACCGAGTCACTGGTAGAACTCAAGGCTGCCGGTAATGACGCCAAAGCCAACCTAAAAGTCATTGAGACCGCCGCTGACATGATCGGTACGCTACTGGATGTTAAAACCTGATGCCGTCGCAATACGATTGTCGCTACAACTGACAGGATTGTGCCGTCGATGTGTGTGAGTGGACAAAGACTGGTATATCAGTCTTGTCTTTAGCTTCGCGTTTGGACTGTACTGGTCGCGTACTGGTCGTGCCTGGAACAGGAACTAGCCAGGTCTGGGCACAAACGCGACTTCATCACCGTGTTCGACCAAAGTGTAGGGCTCGGAGAATTGCTTGTTCACCGTCACCTGTACGTTCGAATCTGCAAACGCATCAGCCCATCTATCACCGCGTTTACGCATCCAGACCAGCAACGTTTCGACATTACTGACCGATTCAGGTATCACCACCTCTTCCTCGTCCTTACCTGAGATTTTTGCCAGTTCGATAAAATACACCAGTTTGACATGCACCTTGCCATCTTCACCCATGGCTCTGCCCTCACCGCGTGACAGATTATGCTGGGCCAGCTGTTCGAGATAGTCCGCCCAGTTCTTCTCGTAGTTGACGCCAAGCTCGTGCAAAGTGCCCCAGGAATAGATACCCGTGTCATGCCCGTCGTCGAAATGCAGTCGTACCGCATAGCTTCCCTGTGGTTCGATCTGCGAGATATTGACCCTCTCTTTACCATGTACCGGTTTCTCCATCACCTTGACTTCAGCCGCGGTCGAGAACACCCGCAGATATTCGCAAGGATATTTGAAGCGAAAGCCGTCAGAATAGGCGATTTCCAGCAGGCGAGACTTCTGATGCAGGCTGATTTCGGTGGGGGCGATTTGCGTTTCTTGTTCGGTCATAATGGCTATAAATTTGTCACTCAATGTAAGCGGGAATGCGAGCGCGGGCTATTCTACATACAATTGACCTGGAACAAGACCCGTTTCTGACAAGGGCACTGCCCGAGCATCTGGCATCTACGGTCGAGACTCGGTTAACTCATTGTATTTCATAGCGTTTAACTCGCCGCTCCAGCCATAAGAATAATTTATCGTAACAATAGTAAATTTGTTAGGTATTCACGCAATAAACCGCTAATGTGCACCTCGCAGATAGCCTGTTCACTTTGCTTTTTGACCCGCTTTGGGCATACAATATGCCCCCGCTTTTAGCGTATTCGGGATTGTTTCTAAAGTTGACTGCGCTAATGAATTTTTGCCCCGGAACCGGTTTTATTGCGTCGTTTCCCGGGCGCCATGCAGGCTGTAACAGGCTCGTGCGGCACCAGTTTCAATTCTTCAGGGCTGGATACAGCTGAAAAGATGATGAAAATGACAGGAGTTGACGTTCGTTATACGAACGATGATGACTGTCGCAATTGCAATTGCATAATACTTAAAACTCTAGGAGTTAATACTAATGCCTACTTTTGTACGTACTGAAAAGTGTGACGGATGTAAAGGTCAAGACCGTACAGCTTGCATGTACATCTGCCCACACGATCTGATGAAACTAGACAAAGACGGTTCTGATACAGGACACGCCATGAAGTCTTACAATCAGGAACCTGAGCAATGCTGGGAATGCTATTCCTGCGTTAAAATCTGTCCTCAAAACGCCATCGAATGTCGTCACTATGCTGACGTTGTTCCTCTGGGCGGTTCTGTACAGCCTCTGCGCGGTACTGATTCAATCATGTGGACCATCAAGTTCCGTAACGGAACCATGAAACGTTTCAAATTCCCGATCCGCACCACTGCTGAAGGTTCTATCGACCCTTATGCTGGTAAACCAGAAGCTGACATGGCCAAGATCGAAGATAACGGTTTCTTCAATCACATGGAACAGAACGGTTACCGCGAAGGCGATCGTAGCGAACTGATCAATCTTTAATATTACAGAGGCTTAAATAAAATGGCTGAATTTGGAAATCCTGATGTCATCGAAGAAGAAGTAGATATTCTTCTCATCGGTGGCGGTATGGCTTGTTGTGGTACAGCGTTCGAAATCCCACGCTGGATCGAAGCTTCAGGCGCAGACCTGAAAGTTAAACTGGTTGATAAAGCGGCTATGGATCGCTCTGGTGCTGTCGCACAGGGTCTGTCTGCAATCAACACTTACATCGGTACGGAACAAGATCCTGCTGATTACGCTCGTATGGTCTCTAACGACCTGATGGGTATCACCCGTGATGACCTCGCATACGACCTCGGTCGTCATGTCGACGAATCTGTTCACCTGTTCGAAGAATGGGGCCTGCCTATCTGGAAGACTGACGAAAACGGCGAACGTTTCGACGGTTCTAAAGGTATGACACCTCTGAAAGACGGTGGTAAGCCAGTACGTTCTGGTAAATGGCAGATCATGATCAATGGTGAGTCTTACAAATGGATCGTAGCTGAAGCTGCCAAGAAAGCACTCGGTATCGAAAACATCCAGGAACGTATCTTCATCGTTAAACTGATCAACGACAAGAACGACCCTAGCAAGATCGCTGGTGCGGTTGGCTTCTCTACTCGTGAAGACAAGATCGTCATCTACAAAGCGAAAGCTATCCTGCTGGCTGCCGGTGGTTGTGTAAACATCTTCCGTCCACGCTCTGTCGGTGAAGGTACCGGTCGTGCATGGTACCCGGTGTGGAACGCAGGTTCTACTTACTCAATGGCTGCTGAAGCAGGCGCTGAGTTGACACTGATGGAAAACCGTTTCGTACCGACTCGTTTCAAAGACGGTTACGGTCCTGTCGGCGCATGGTTCCTGTTATTCAAATCTCAGGCGACTAACGCTTACGGCGAAGCTTACATGCAGAAGAACAAAGACATGCTGGACGACTACCCTCCTTACGGTGCGGCTGCGGTTCCTGCTTCTTGTCTGCGTAACCACCTGATGCTGAAAGAGATGAAAGACGGTAACGGTCCTATCTGGATGGATACGGTTACAGCATTAGGCAACTTACGCGAAACACTTTCTCCACGTGAAGTTAAGCACTTAGAAGCTGAAGCATGGGAAGATTTCCTTGACATGTGTATCGGTCAATGTGGTATCTGGGTTGGTGAAAACATTGAGCCAGAGAAGAAAAACTCTGAATTAATGCCTACAGAACCATACCTGTTAGGTTCTCACTCAGGTTGTTGCGGAATCTGGACTTCTGGTCCTGATGATGTTGGCGCACCAACTACTGAAACAGAAGCGGGCGTTCCTGATCACCTACCTTCAGGCTGGAACTGGGGCTACCGTGGTATGACTACTGTTGGCGGTTTATTCACAGCTGGTGACGGTGTTGGTGCATCTGGCCATAAGTTCTCTTCTGGTTCACACGCAGAAGGTCGTTTAGCGGCTAAAGCAATGGTTAAATACTGCTTAGACAATACTCACACTCCTGAGTTTGCTGAAAGCATTGATTCATTAGTAGCTGACGTATGGAAGCCAGTTAAGACTTTTCTTGAATTTAAAGATTATTCAACTGCTATCGACGTTAACCCTAACTACATCACTCCTAAAATGCTTCAGTTCCGTCTACAGAAAATCATGGACGAATATGTAGCGGGTGTTGCAACTTACTACAACACTAATGCAGAG
>WFUQ01000063.1 GCA_015484935.1 Gammaproteobacteria bacterium | reverse complement strand
TCGTCGAACGTGAGATCGAGATAGAAGAATTCGATCCACAGGAATACTGGACCATCGAAGCCGATGTCGCCAAAGACAAACAGAACTTCGTCTCACGCCTGACCCTGCTCAAAGACGAGAAGATAAAACAGTTCAGCATCACCGATGAAGCCGGTGCTACCGAAGCAAAAAACACGCTGACCACGGCTGCGAACGGTAGCCTGACCGTCAGCAAGATCACCAAGAAACAGCGTAAACGTAACCCTGCTGCTCCGTTCACCACATCGACCCTGCAACAGGAAGCATCGCGCAAATTACGTTTCACCGCACAACGCACCATGCGCACCGCACAGCAGTTATATGAAGGTATCGACATCGGTGGCGAAACCGTCGGTCTCATCACCTACATGCGTACCGACTCACTCAACCTCGCCGATGAAGCTATCGCCGAGATACGTGGTCTGATCGCCGAACGCTATGGTGAAGACAATCTGCCGGACGCACCGCGTGTATTCAAAAACAAATCCAAGAATGCACAGGAAGCGCATGAAGCAATCCGTCCGACATCGGTAAGGCATCTGCCCGAGACCATCAAGTCATATCTGAAACCGGATCAACTGGCACTGTACGACCTCATCTGGAAACGTGCCATGGCATGTCAGATGATACATGCCACACTGGACACCGTCTCTATCGACCTCGACTGCGGCAAGGGCAACCAGTTCCGTGCCAGCGGCTCGACCATCAAACATGCCGGTTTCATGGCACTGTATCTGGAAGATGTCGATGACAGTAAAGAAGATGACAGCAAAGACAAACTGCTGCCCGAGATGGAAGAAGGCGAAAAACTGAACCTGCTGGAGATACGTACCGACCAGCATTTCACCGAACCGCCACCACGTTACTCGGAAGCGAGCCTGGTCAAATCGCTGGAAGAATTCGGCATCGGTCGCCCGTCCACCTATGCCAGCATCATCTCGACACTGGTCAACCGTGGTTACGTCGAACTCGAAAGCCGCCGTTTCACCCCGACCGACATCGGGCGCATCGTCAACGGCTTTCTGACCGAACATTTCGAACGTTACGTCAACTATGAATTCACCGCCAACCTCGAAGACGAGCTGGATTCCATCGCCCGTGGTGAAACCGAATGGGTGCCGTTGATGAAAGAGTTCTGGACACCCTTCAAAAATCTGGTCGATGATAAAGAAGTCAACGTCAGTCGTGCCGATGTCGCCCAGTCACGCCTGATCGGTACCGACGAGAAAACCGGTAAACCGATCACCGTCCGCATGGGACCTTACGGCCCCTTCGTGCAGATCGGTGACAAAGACGATGAAGAGAAACCCGCCTTCGCCAGCCTGAAACCCGGCATGAAGATGAACGATGTCACCATGGATGATATCGACTTCCTGTTCTCCCTGCCCAAAGATCTCGGTGAGACCCCGGAAGGCGAAGCCCTGTCCAGCAACTATGGTCGCTTCGGCCCTTATGTGAAATACGGCAGCAAGTTCGTCTCCATCAATAAAGCCTATCAGGATCAGGGCATCGATCCGTACAACATCACCTACGATCAGGCGATGGAACTGGTCGCAGCGAAAAAAGAATTCGATGCCAACAAACATATCAAGAGTTTCGAAGGCACCGATATCGAGGTGTTGAACGGTCGTTACGGTCCTTACATCACCGACGGCAACAAGAACGCCAAGATACCCAAAGACCGCGAACCGAAGAGCCTCACCCAGAAAGAATGTGAAGAGCTGCTGGCTGCAGCGCCGGAACGACGCGGTCGAGGCAAGAAGAAAGCCGCTAAAAAGAAAGTTGCCAAGAAGAAGGTGACGAAGAAAAAGACCAGCAAGAAGAAATCGGCAAAGAAGAAAAAGAGCGCCAAAAAGAAATCCGTCAAAAAGAAAACTGCAAAGAAAAAAGCAGTGAAGAAAAAAAGCGATTAACCATACAGACGATTCAGATAGCCATCGATCGGACTCTGCTGCCAGCAAGGCTTACATCGAAGCAACATGACTACCGCCTTCCAGATACGACATGCCGCCTCGATGATACATCGCGGTGGCATCATCGTTTATCCCACCGACACCATCTACGGTCTGGGTTGTGATCCTAACGATGCCTGTGCAGTTGACCGGCTCGCACGTTTGAAACAACGACCGGCAGACAAGAGTATGATATTGCTGGCATCCCGTATCGAACTGTTCGATGACTTTATCGACAGCAGCAAACTCAGTGACGATTTCGTCTGGCAGCGAGATGTCCCCACCACCTGGGTCATGCCCGCAAACCAGCACTGTCCGCCCTGGCTGAAAGCACATGACGACACCATCGCAGTCCGCCTGACAGACAACCGGCTCATCGGACGCTTATGCAGCCTGACCGACTCGGCACTGATCTCGACCAGCGCCAACCTCGCCGGGCGACCACCTGCCAGCAACGCTGTCAAACTACATCAATACTTTCACGGTAAAGTTAATGCTATCCTGATACGTGATAACAATGGCAGCAACATCACATCACAGATAAGACACTATTCGACCAACCAAATATTGAGAAGCTAGAACATGAACACTCCCGACAGCAAAGCCGTCAGCGAATATCTATTACGACTGCAACAGGACATCTGTAGCCAACTGGCAGAAGAAGACGGGCAGGCTGATTTCATCCGCGACGAATGGCAACGCGAGGGCGGCAACGGTGGCGGACTGACCCGGGTGCTCACCGATGGCGCTGTCTTCGAACAGGCCGGGGTCAACTATTCCATGGTCAGCGGCGACTCACTGCCCGCATCTGCCACAGCTCATCGCCCCGAACTGGCAGGCAGGAGCTTTCAGGCGATGGGCGTATCTCTGGTCATCCATCCACGCAATCCGAACGTACCCACTTCGCACGCCAATGTCCGGTTCTTTATCGCCGACAAGGAAGGTGAAGATCCGGTCTGGTGGTTCGGCGGCGGTTTCGATCTCACGCCCTATTATGGTAACAGAGAAGATTGCAAACACTGGCACACGGTAGCGAAACAGGCATGTGAAAATTTCGGTGATGACACGTATGACAAGAACAAACGCTGGTGCGATGACTATTTCTATCTGAAACACCGTAACGAACAACGCGGCATCGGTGGTCTGTTCTTCGATGACCTGAACACCGGCGGGTTCGATCGCTGCTTCAGTTACATGCGCAGCGTAGGTGACCATTACATCAAGGCGTATCGCCCGATCGTCAACAGGCGAAAAAATGATGCCTACACGGATGCACAACGCGAGTTCCAACTCTATCGCCGCGGTCGTTATGTCGAGTTCAATCTGGTGTATGACCGGGGCACACTGTTCGGTCTACAGACTGGCGGGCGCACCGAATCGATATTGATGTCACTGCCACCGGTGGTACATTTTAAATACAACTACCAGCCGGAAGTCGGCTCTGCCGAAGCCGAGTTATATGATTATTATCTGCAACCGAAAAACTGGTTAGCCGAGTAGACTGTTATCGGTCTAGCTTTCCCGTTCGTTTCGTTTGACCGGATTCAGTTTGACCACTTTGCCATGCGGCAGTCCTTTCAGTGGCACCGAGATATAGTGACCCTGCACTTTATCGACACCGCATATCTTCAACAGCCTGACCACCTCGGGACTTTCCACATACTCTGCTACGGTGCAGCGACCTAAAGAATGCGCCACATCGTTCATCGCGGTGACGATGGCTCTGTCGGTCGAACCTCGCGCCATACTCTTGACGAACTGGCCGTCTATCTTGACGAAATCGGTCCTCAGGTTCTTCAGTTGCGAGAACGAACAGAAGCCGGAACCGAAATCATCCAGTGAGAACTTGCAACCCATGGAAGACAGTTCATTGATGAAATGATTCGCCTTACCCAGATCGGCGATCGCACTGGTCTCGGTCACCTCGAAGATGAGCGAAGCCGGACTGACACCGAAGTTATCGATGATAGCTTTTATGTTTTCCAGTGCAGCATCGTTATCGACTGTATGACCTGACAGGTTGATAGACAACGACAGCTTGCCCGGTGGACTGCCTGTCGCCGCCAGATCCTTCAATGCATGTTCCAGCACCCACAGATCGATATCGGTCATCAGATTGAATCGTTCTGCGGTCGGGATAAACGAATCCGGGAAATACAGTTTGCCGTCTTCACCGCGCATCCTGACCAGAACTTCGTAATGATACACACCATCGTTATCGCTGATATGCTGCTGCCACAATGCACCGTTCTGTGCAGGCAGGTTCTCCATGTCGATATCCTTTATCTCCATGATAGGCTGGTAACTCAGTTCGAAACCCTTGTTCTGTAACGCATCCCGCAATCGTGTCGACCAGCCCAGCTCTGTCCCCATGGCATTACGTTCATCGCTATCCTGCACATAGACATGGGTCTGGTTACGGCCAGAACGTTTTGCGATGTGACAGGCGATATCCGCATTGGCGAGCACATCACCTGCTGTAGCATGCTCTTCCGTCATCATCGCCACACCGATACTGGCGTGTACCACGTAACTGCGCTCTTCGTGATTGAGCCGTAACTGGCCGAGTGCGGCACGGCATTTATCTGCCAGCGCGGTAGCGAGATTGACATCGACGTTACGCAGTATGACTGCGAACTCATCACCACCGATACGCGCCAGCAGATCATTACGTCTGAGCTGACGGGTCAGCACCCGGCTGATATCTTTCAACAGCACGTCACCGGTCTCATGACCGACAGTGTCGTTGACATATTTGAATCTATCGAGATCGATATAGATCAGCGCACTGTCCATATTCGAACGTTGTACGCGCTGCAATTCCCTGTCGAGAGATAACTCGAAATAACGACGGTTATATAACTTCGTCAGGTGGTCATGTGTCGCCTGCCAGCGCAAGCGTTGTTCCAGCATCTTCTGACTGGAGATATCCCTGAACGCGATAACCGAGCCCTGCTGTTCATCTTTTATCGTCAATGGATGCAGGGTACATTCGACCGGTATGGTCTTGCCTGAATGATGTTTGAACACCGTCTCCCATGCACTGAGTTTGTTACCCGTGCCATAAGACTGACGCAACATGTCGCTGACATCCGGGTTCTCATCGTCACAGAAATGAAACACGTCATGCGCGAAACGACCGATCAAGGATTCACCCTGTTCGAGACCGAGTAACCGGTGTGTCGCCGGATTGATGAAAGTCAACCGACCTTCGTTATCGACACCGTAGACACCTTCACCGACCGACTCCAGGATCGCAGCGAGGCTCTCACGTTGTTTCTCGATCTGTTTCTGCACTTCGATAAACCGTCGCATCGAAGAGATACGGGCGAGGAATAATTCCTCTGCCTCGTTTTTGAACATACATTCGATGGCACCGGCTTTCAGGCAATCCCGGATGACCGAATCCAGATAGGTGCCGGTGATGACGGCGGTACGTATACGCTGCGTGCGTGGGTTATCCAGCAGCTTCTGACACAGCACATACCCGTTCTCCTGCGGCATGAAGTAATCCACGATAGCGATATCGACTGGCGTTTCCAGCGCGACTTCGTACGCCTGCTTGACGGATTTTGCAGTCACCACTTCGTAACCGTTGCGCTCCAGCAGGCGTTTGTAATACATCAGGATGCTATTGGAGTCATCGACGAACAGAACCCGGGTCGGTTCCTCTTCTCTACGTATCTCGACACGTCGCTCGGTAGCCGGTCGCAGTGGTTGCAACATGGACTGCAACGATGCCATCGCTTCCTGATAACTCTCCCACGGCACCAGCGCTGCCTGATGGCGCGCACTCACCCAGTTGAGCAGATTCATCTCTGCCTCATTGCACAACAGCACTACCGGCAGTTCACTATGGGGTTCTTTCTCCAGCAGCAGCAATAGTTCGCTGGATTTCTGATATTGTTCGTAATTGGGCCAGCCGACGATCGCGCCCTGAAAAGTGTGGCCACCATTCTCCAGTGTCTCGATACCGGACTCGAAGGAATCCACGGCCAGCAGCTCATAGCCCTGTTTCTGGATGGATTTACCAATCATATATCTCAGCGTCGCTGATTCTTCGACCACCAGGATACGTGGTTTTGACTGGATTTCAGACATATTGAGTCCCCGCGATGCCAGGCGACCAATGGTCTGGATGCTGCGTTAGCTGGCTTTCTGGATTAAATAAGTTGTGCAGGATTTGTCACAATTACACCAAATAATAGACAGAAATCAGGCGTTTTCCAGCATTTGGCTGTTTTTTGCACAGGCATAACCCGCTCGCCTGAAAACAAAAAAGCCGGCTACAGATCAAACTGTACCGGCTTGTTTTCGAACATACTGAAGTCAGTGTTCAGGAAGCTCTGATCGATTCAGAGCTTCCTTTATTTAGCGCCGCACTTACCCTCAGCACCTTTGTCACCACAAGTCCCTTCCATGCTTGACATAGCGACTTGATAACCGCTATCCATCACTGTCATCTCAAACGGATTATCGACTGCATTTGCAGTACCCGCTGCCAGAGTTGCGACAAACGCACTACCGATAGCAACACCAGTTAATTTTTTACTCATTCTCTTTACTCCTTCATCTATGGTTGATGTGTTGTGATCACCGGACAAATATCACCCGGATATTCTGTTAAACAATCGACAAGCCGATAAGTTCACTACCGCAGATTTTTTTCGATTGCCTGTATGACTTCCTGCTCGATCTCTCTTATCAGCTCCAGAGCCGGACTGTGTGCTGCGATGACAGAAGGTCGATTAAACAATACCGTGGTCTTGCCCTGCCTGCCGATCACGGTCGCATGCAAGGGACACAGACCGAGCATATCCGGATCTTTGTTGCTCACCTGATTGGCATACCAGCCATTGCAGAACACCATCGAGCGGATCGCACTCAGTTTATTCTGGTTGTACTCATCTCCCCAACGCTCCGCGAAGCGGGAGAGGTTGCTGCCGATGTCCGGCTCGAACACGACATAGAAGTTATTGTCTTCCAGCCCCTTGTACACCTTGTCATAGACCTGCTGCACCGGCGCATCGACAGTCAGCTTGAATACTGTTTCACCCGCACCGCTTATCTGTGCTGTCAGCAATAACGGCAAGAGCAACAAGCCGGTCCAGATTCGTGAGCGTTTCATAAAGCCTCCTGATCTCTCATCGATTATTCACTAATTTCTGTTCCACGAAGATACTGTTACAATATCGACTATCGCACAGTACCCGGATAGTTTCATCCGGTCATTTTCGCTCGGATCAATTTGCTGGAGAATCAATGTGTCAGTAACCGCTCTATTTCCATCCAATCGCATGCGCCGGATGCGTCGCGACGAATTCTCACGTCGTCTGGTCCGCGAGCATCATATCAAAGCAGATGATCTGATTTATCCCGTTTTTATCACAGAGGGAAATAACCAGCGCGAAGCGGTCGTTTCCATGCCGGGGGTGGAACGCATCACGCTCGACCAGTTGCTGAAAGAAGCCGAACAATGCCTGACGCTGGGCATACCTGCGATGGCATTATTCCCCGTAGTCGGGTCTGACAAAAAATCGGATGATGCAGCCGAAGCCTTCAACCCGGACGGGCTGGCACAACGTGCCGTCGCTCAACTCAAACAGAATTTCCCCGAGCTGGGCGTGATCACCGATGTGGCACTCGACCCGTTCACCTCACACGGTCAGGACGGGCTTATCGACGATAGCGG
>WFUQ01000062.1 GCA_015484935.1 Gammaproteobacteria bacterium | reverse complement strand
GTGTATTGCGCATCGTGGATGAGTACATCGACACCGTGCAGAAAATCGACCCAGTCGTGGTAGGTGGTGCTGAGTTTGTAGGGTGGGTCGAGTTCGTTATCGGTGACGTAGGCGACGGTCATGCCGTCTTCATCGATCTTGTAGGCGCTGCCGCCACCGGGGTGATTCAACGGTTTTTTCTGGATGTTGATGTCTCTTTCGTAGAGTACTGATTCTGCGCCTTTGAATATGCAGCTGCTATGGGAGGGCAGGTCCTCGGCTTTGACGGGGAAGTTGTTGCCGTCCATCTGGTCGAACAGGGAGCAGAGTAGCTTATGACCGGATTCGACGCTGGTGAAGACGTTGATCTGGCGTTCGGGTTGATAGATGGGGGCGAAAAAGGGGTAGCCCTGGATGTGGTCCCAATGCCCGTGGGATAACACGATGTTGATGGGGTTGGTCTTTTTGATGATGTCGTGGCCCAGTATGCGTAAACCCGTACCGGCATCGAATATTATCTCTCGCTGGTCGTCTAACTTAATGTGGACACACGAGGTATTGCCGCCGTATTTCATGGTGGCGGGGCCTGGAGATGGTGTCGAACCGCGTACACCATAGAATGTGATGAGCATGCACACTCCTTGCGTGGCATTTTCTTACAGGATAAATCAGCCACCAGCGGCTGTAAAGTGCAGACGTGGATTTGTATCAAAACTGTAAATCTGGCAGGTTTATGCTATAACATCTAAAACCAGTCTAAGGAAGATCTGATTAATTTGTGGATGAATTAATCAGAGCTTACCGAAATAATAAGAACTGTTATGGAGAAACACGGATATGCTACTTCGTAGCTTGTATGAATCGCTGCCATATTTGTATCTCGTCGTTGGCGGCTTGAGTGGACTGTTAATCGATTCCAATCTGGTGCTGATCGCATCCTTGTTGATGATGACCGCAGGTGCATTATCGCTTGTGTCTCGCCATACCGCCCGTGAACAGGATGATAGTGCAGGATTAGAACAGGTATCTGCTGAGTTGGAGCCGGGTGTCAGACCGGTGGTGCAGGAAAAGCGCCGTGGTGGTGACCGCCGCCGTTCTCCTGCGACTTCCTTCCCGTTGACGGACTTTAACGGTGCTGTGGTCACACACGATCGCCGCATGGGCGATCGCCGTCAGAATTTCACCACCGGATTCGCCTGAAACGCTTGCTGGATCTAGCCTGGCAGGTAACTCGACCAGTCGTGGCTGCTGTCTCCGAATACAAAGAAGAACGGATTGAGCAGGCTGTCCTTGGTGTTGTAATCCAGTGGGCTCATATCGGTTTTCGTCACTGAACCGCCTGCCTGTTCGACGATGCAATGCGCCGCTGCGGTATCCCATTCAGAAGTCAGCCCCAGTCGCGGATACAGGTCGGCACGACCCTCCGCCACCAGACAGAATTTGAGTGAGCTGCCCATGCTGAGTGCATTGGGCTCACCCAGCTTGTCGCTCAGGTTTTTCATGTAAGCCTGCATCTCTTCAGAACCATGTGAGCGGCTGCCTGCTACAGTCAGTTTGCCGCCGTCCAGCTTTTTCACCGAGATGGGCTGCGCAGTACCGCGATTTTCTATCTTGTAAGTACCGCCGTCTTTCCAGCCGTAATAATCGGTGTCCAGGACAGGTACGTGAATGACCCCGATAATGCTCTTATGTTCGTGGATAAGGGCGATATTGACAGTGAACTCGCCATTGCGCTTGATAAATTCACGGGTGCCGTCGAGTGGATCGACCAGCCAGTAGGTGGTCCAGGCGCTGCGTTCTTCGAACGGCAGTTTGGCGGATTCTTCTGACAGGATCGGTATATCGGGTGTGAGTGCGGTCAGTCTGTCGACGATGGCATGATGTGACGCCATATCGGCATCGGTCAGGGGGGATTTGTCGTCCTTATGCTCGATGCTGTATTCGCTGTTGTACACCTCGAGGATTTTTTCGCCAGCGTAACGGGCGATATCAACACATTCCATGCACAGTTTTTCAAGATCAAGATCGGTACTCATGTCGGTTCCAGTGTTTGTTACAATCAATCCACCAAGTATAGCGGTTAGATAAGAGTACGGTGACCAGACAGGCAGGAAAATTTGAGCATTGGCAGCAGATCGAAACCATATTTCTGGATATGGACGGAACGCTGCTGGATCTGTATTTCGACAATCATTTCTGGTTGCAGCATGTGCCGGAAGTCTATGCCCAGAAACACCAGCTGAGTGACGAACAGGCAAATGAGGAGTTGATGCAGCGTTATCAGGCGGCCCGTGGTTCACTGGACTGGTACTGTATCGATTACTGGAGCGAACAGCTGGATCTGGATATCCGTCAGCTCAAGCGTGAACTGGCGCATCGCATCGCGCTGCGACCGAATGTGACCGAGTTTCTGCAGGCGATCAACACCATCGATAAACGCGTGGTGATGGTGACCAACGCACACCCGGCGACGGTGGAGATAAAACTGGAGCAGACCGGCATCGATGTGCATTTTGACCGTATCATCGATTCTCATGCCATCGGTCTGGCGAAAGAGCAGGCCGGTTTCTGGCAGCAGTTACAGTCGGCAGAAAGTTACGACAGGGACAGCACCATGCTGATCGACGATAACCTCGAAGTGTTACAGAGCGCGGCAGACTATGGCATCGCGCATTTGTTCGGTATCCGCTTGCCGGATAGTCAGAGGGGGCATGTCGATGCGACTCCGTTTGTGGTGATCGATGACTTCGCAGAGTTCATCGGTGGCATCGAGCGATAAATCCGGGCAGACGGTATCCCTCAACTGTCTTTTGTCTGACCCCAGGTCTTGAAACGTTTCTTGCAGTATTTCAACAGGTCTTCGTAGTTCTCGAAGTAAAGATCGAAACCGTCTTCCGAAGGTGCGTCGAATTCACAGTAATCGTTATCGTGTTCACGGCAGATCTCGGGGCGCTCGAAGTAGATGCCGCAGTCACCATTCGCTTGCAGGTGCTGACATTTGCCATCGATGAGTAACACCCAGCCTTCGTCATCTTTATACAATTTGATATTGTCATGCGACACCTGCCACAACAGTTGCAGGAAATCGGCTTTCGAGCGCGGGGTGTCGATGTGGTGTGTGACATAAGTACAGCAGATAGAACCGACGCAGTAAGAGCATTTGTTCTCGGGCGTGAGTACGATACTCTTGTCCAGTAAGTCGGCTTGTGATGGTGAACTCATTTACATTAACCCCAGTTGAGATAGATCGCCTGTTTCGTTTAGCTGAAAACTGCCGTCTGCCTGTGGCGCGGCGAACAGTTTCAGACTGTTATTTATATTACGTGCAGAATTTTTATTGGGCAACAGATTTAGGTCCAGTACATATCCGCCTTCATCATCCAGCGTGGCCGTGCCCTGTATCTTCAGGTCACCGCCCTGATTGCTTATAGTGGCTGTTACCGGCATGTCATCATCAGTCGCCACGATGACCACATCACCCAGTCTGGCAGTAGAGGCGACCTGCACGTTCGCCGATTTCCAGTCGAGTGTGCCGCGTACAGAAGGGATCGAGCGGTACGCATAGCTTGCCTGTTCCAGCTTCAGAGAGAATTGACCACCTAACTGAACCAGTGGTAATTGCAATATCTCCGAGACGACCGTGGCCGGCAGCTTGATGCTGGCATCCGAAACGATGAGTGTGCCCAGCGGTGTGACCGCGACATCGCCGGAGACCGGCGCGTTCTGATAGCGGGCACCGAGCCTGAAAGCAAACTTGCCGGTGAGTAACTGCCAGCCATCAAAAGACCATTGAGTATCTTGCAGCACATGGTTGTTGATCGTTATCTTTGCGGCACCACCGTCCCATAGCGTGCCGGTGACACGCTGTAGTGTTACCGGAGCAGATTCGGGTATCAGATCACGCAGCAGGTTTGCCGGTGTGTTGGCGATGACCACCGACACGTACACCACGAGTGCGATGATGTAGTAATAGCGTGACTTCATTCGCGCTTGCTGAAAGTGATTTTGGCGTTGACCAGACCGGGTTTGTCGGTCTTCTCTATATTGATACTGCTGGTGACGATGCCGTGATTCTGTTCGATGGTGTTGATCCACAGAATCATCTGGTTGAATGACACATTCGCCAGTTTCACCCGTGATGAATTCTTGCCGGATGATTCGATCTTGCTGACCTGACTCTTCAGACCTGAACTTGCTGCTGTCTGTTCGATGACGATAGAGACCGGTGTATTGCTGCTACGACGGGTCGATTTCACACCGGATGCACGCAGGTTTCTGACTTCCTGTTGCGCCTGTTTCATCCAGACCAGAATGCTTTTCTGGCTCTCCAGTTTCTGTCGTTCGACTTCGTAACCTTTGTACACAGGTTCCCATGCCAGTAGGTAGAACAGAGTGAGCACGATGACGACAGACATCACCGCGACCATAGTGCGTTCTTTTGCCTGTAGTGAGGCGTACCAGTTGGTGATGGGGTCTAGCTGATTCATGATGCTGCCTGTAGACGCAGACTGCCGGTGACTGCATTCTGTTCAGAGTTGGATGACAGTATCTCCGAACGGATGCCTTGTATCTGATTGAGCTTGTTGTTCAGGTTCTGCAAAGCGTTCAGGTTGTTGCCGGTCACCGAAATATCCAGTCGGTTGTTTCTGAAACTGAGTGACTTCAACTGGATGGTTCGGTCCGCAGCCAGTGCTCTGGCCGATTGCGACAGCAGGGCGACCATGCTGCTACTGGCGTTGCCACCGCCGGCTTTCAGCTCCTTGAGTTTCTGTTCCATCTGCACACGCGCATTGACGATCTTTTTACTCTTCGGGAACGAAGTCTTGTATATCTTGATGATCTCGGCTTCCATCTGTCGGTTGAGCTGCCTGACCTCATGCAACTGATAGGCTTTCGAACCCAGCGAGATGATCACCCAGACAGCTGCCAGCGATGCAGCCAGTGCCCACTTGCGCCAGCTGATGGCATGTTTGTTTTTGGGTTTGTACTCATGTTGTAACAGATTGAGCGGCATCGCCTGTCTGTAATTGCCGCAGTACACCACGATAGGGTGTGTGTTGTAACTGACGTGGATGATCTCTATGTCATCACCGCATATGCCGGAGATGTCAGGAGCAGAGGTGTCTTCTTTGCAGAACAGCACGATCTTTTTCGGTCTGGCGATGGTGCTCTCATCGCTGTCTGCCTGACTGAGTTCGGCGGTGAGTATCGCGTCGAAATTTTCCTTGTCGTACACATTGCCCAGTAATGTCTGTGTCTGCAGGATGACCTGATCATCGTCGAACAGGGCGCACCATTGCTCGTTGCTGGCAGCCAGACACAGACTGTCGGGTACGATGGCATCTGCCTGTATCCCCGCCTGCGCCAGTTCATCCAGGATGCGATCAAGCTGTTGTCGATTGATACCGGCAGCGAAGGTTGGTGAGTCTTTGCTTGCGCTGGCGACGAAATGCAGGTCTTCGACTTCATCGGCGATCTGCTCTTCCAGTGCGAACGGGATGGCGCGTTGCAGTTTCTGCTGGCTCATCGCAGGCAGATCGACTGTGCTGATGTGGATCACGGAATCGTCCAGCAGGATCACGACCCGGTTCTGTCTGGCGAGATCGGCGGCCTGTTCGAGTGGCCCCTGTGTGATCTTGCTTATCAGCTCACCCTTGTCATTGACCACAGACCAGGTGGTGCGCTCGGCCTGTGTCGGGTAATAGTGGATGAGGAGGGTATCGGACATCTTGTTAGAGTGTGTTCTGGCTACGATAGAGTATGCTGGTGACACCATCGCTGCTGCGGTTGATGATGCTGTAGATTGTTTTTCTGGTGAGACCTATCTCTAGCCTGGTCTGCAATAAAAAAGTGTCGCTCTTCACCGATAGTCCCGTGGTGTTGGTTATTTTAGTTTTAAGCGCACCCAGTTTCAGAAAATCCTCCAGATTTTCGAAGGGGGTATTCTTGCGTTGTAATACGGCTTCATTCGCTTCACTGCTGATGTCGTCTGCCAGAGATAATAGCACTTCTACCGGCGCCGTGTTCACGTTGATATCGGATAGTTTGCCGTAGGCGCAGACGAAGGGTTTGATCCGCTCATAGTCTTTCGCGTTCTGTTTTTCCCTGAAACCACGCACCAGTTTGAGCGTGCTGATACTGACCATCGCCTGATTGGCACTGCGGTAGGGTTGTTCCAGATTGAGGTAATAACCGTCCTCGGCACCATCCGGGATGGTGGTGTTCACATCCGCATCCAGCCAGTCGATGATGGCATCGGTCGGGCGTGTCTGTAGTTGCAGCACCTGAGTCAGACGGTCGAACCGCTGTTTGGCGACCGCGATGGTGGCAGCATTAGCGCCGCTGGCGACCTGTAGTGAGTTGATGTTGAAACAGCCTTGCAGGTCGGTGATCTTGCCGGTGATGGTGCCGCCATCGACCGGGATGGGCGGGATATCGAACGCCCAGGGTTCGCCCAGCCAATCGATATTATTGTCTTTGGCATCATCGCGTAACACATTCCGAGCCAACTGCTCTGCCGGTTTGATATAGAGCAGAGCCTGATCGATGCTGATGAGATTACCGGTGCGGCGTACTTCCAGTTGCAGGCTGGTGGCGATGTTGGCACTGATGACGGTGGCGAGCGCCACGATCAGAAGTGCGGTGATGATAGCGACACCGCGCTGCGCTTTCGGCGAAGTCGTGGATCGAAGTCTCATGATGTGACCTCGTACAGGCGGTTGATCTTGCCCAGGTCGTCCAGTTCGATACTGATCTCGATTGCTTTCATCACCGAGGTGACCTTGCCGGTAGCGGATAAGGCATTCAACGGTGGCCATTGATCGTGCCACACGGCCTTGTCATCGAGGAACCTGAAATCCACCGCTTTGACTTTGTCGAGCATCTCGGTTTCCAGTGCATCCGTGCCCGGTGCTCTATCCATGTACTGCCAGTGCATGCGGATGAGCTTGTTCTCTTCCAGTCGGTAGGCGACCCGCACCAGACTGCTGCGTACCAGACCGGCAGGATTGCGTCTGCCGTTACGACTGAATTCGATCAGGCGGTCGGGGTGAGAGGTTAGTAGATACGGCTGCACCACACCGAAATCGTCGATGATGTCGCGCTGGAATATCTGTGACAGATCACGCGATACGGCTGCCATCGTAGTCTGTATATCACGCAGCCTCTGTAGTGATTGTTCCGATGCATCGCTGTTGTCGATGACATTGCGCAAGCCGCCGTACGCCATCACCGACATGGTCGCAAATACCGCGATCGCTATCAGTAGTTCCAGCAGAGTGAAGCCGCGTTGTTGTCGATTAGGGCGCACTGACGATGTACCCGACGAGATGGGTGAGGTTGGATTCCCGGTTTTTATCGGCGTAGACGGTGTAGCTGACCTGACGGGTATTGTCGTCTTCGGTCTTCAATGTCTCGCGCGACCAGTACCATTCGACGTTAGCCATCTCCACGGTGCCGCTTGCCTTGCCCAGATCCGGAAAACGCTTCTCTACCTGCAATCGTGTTATCTCGTTCATCGCCACCCAGTGCGCGATGGTCTTCTGTTTGAGATAGGTGGTGCTGTTAGCCTGACTGCCCGAGGTACTGAGTATCGCACCCAGTGCGATGGCGATGATGGCGAGAGCGATCAGCACTTCGATCAGGGTGAAGCCAGTCTGTGTGCTGGTGGTGTGGTTATTCGATGCGTTCGGCATGGTGCTTACCATTAAATTCACCCGTGACACGGTAGCGTGTACTCACCGTCGGGATAAAAAATTGCAGTTCGAATTCAGGGGTGATCTCACTGCTGGACAGGATGTATATCTGGGGTTTGATATCGTCCTTGTTCTCGATGGTGGCTGGATCGACCGGGTGTATCTCGATATCGGTCGCTTCCAGTGCTAATTCCAGTTCCATGTCGTTGCTTAATGTGCGGGTTCTCAGTACCCGGTCGCCCGTGATGGGGCTCCACTTGTCATCGTCATACTGCAGGAAGCGATACCCGTCCGTGCCGAACTCGATGCCGTAGTCCGCATTCTTCAATACCGATTCTTCCAGGATCAATTGCAGCAGACGATCGAAGCGCAGCGCTTCCTGTTTGATCAGATCTTCCGGTGCGGTGGTGCGGATAGTCAGAGCGACGAAGGTGAACAGCATGGCGACGATGACGATCACCACCATCAGTTCCAGCAGCGTGAACCCTTTATCGAATTGTCTGCCGCCTCGCATTCTGTACAGCCGGTTCAGCCGTGTCTATTCGATTTCCCAGGAACCGATATCCGCTTTGGGGCCCTCGCCACCCGGGGCACCGTCTGCACCCAGCGAATAGATATCGATCTCACCATGCTGGCCGGGGCTGAGGTAGAGATAGCTGTTGCCCCAGGGGTCATTATTGAGTTTCTTGATATAACCGCCGGCTTTCCAGTTGGGTGCGCCCGCCGGTTTGTTGATCAGTGCTTCCAGTCCCTCGTCAGTCGAGGGGTAGGCAAAATTGTCCAGACGATAGACATCGAGAGCACTTTCCAGCGCCTGAATATCGTGTTTGGCTTTGGCGACGCGGGCTTTGTCAGGATTATCCATGATGCGAGGCACCACCACGCTGGCCAGAATGCCGAGGATGACCACCACCACCATGATCTCGATCAGGGTAAAACCTTTCTGTTTGTTCACTACTTCCACCGTATTCTCCGAATTTTGCGTACTGACAGGCTAACCGTTAGAGTAACGCAGTTTTAATAAAGATGTGCAATGTTTACCGGTCGCGGAATGATACCAAATGCCCCTACAACTGCCTAACTTCAAACGCCTGAGATTCACTGCGAATCACCTGCTCTGGCTGGGTATTCTGGTATTGAGTGCGGTATTGCAGGCGACAGACCTGGTACCCGCATGGCGTTTCGACCAGCGCCTCATCTCAGACCACCACTGGTGGCTATTGTTCAGCGGACACTTCGTGCATCTTAACTGGACACACTGGGCACTGAACATGGCGGGCCTGGCTATCGTGGCATTTTTCTTCAGTCAGTATGGCAGGCTGTGGCAATGGCTGTTGGTGCTGGTGGTCTCCGCCTTGTCGGTGAGTTTCGGTATGCTCCTGTGGAACCCGGAAGTGGTGACCTATGTCGGGCTATCCGGTGTGCTGCACGGCTTGTTTATCTACGGAGCATTGCGCGAGATAAAATTTTACCCGACCAGTGGCATAGTGTTGCTGGTATTACTGATCGGCAAGTTAGCGTGGGAGATAGTCAATGGCGCATTGCCGGGTTCCGAGGATCTGACCGAAGGGCGGGTAGTGACGGATGCACACCTGTATGGTGCGATCGGTGGTGCGGTGAGTTACGGGCTTGTGTCTCTACTACGATTCATTGGTGATGCCAGAGACAAAACCGATAAGCGGTGACGATTCGGCGGATCACACTGTTTCCTGTTCTGAATCTGACACCTTGATCGCGACATATCTATCGGAAGCCGAGGTGTTTCCGATATAGCAGTCCGGCACACAGTTCCCCTTATCACTGTCATGCCCGCGCAGGCGGATACCCATAGTTGTTCATGTGCATGGATTCAGAGTGCGCTCTGAAGTCAGCTTAAATTATGTTGGCAGCAAGCGAGTGACGCGAAACCAACAGTTAATTCACCTTCTCGACCCGGTTGAAAACGATGTTCAGAAAAAAACACCATTCGATCCAGAACAGCAGAAGAAAAATGATGTACAAGGCAAAGTTTTCCCGATACAGCAAAATACCGATCAGGAGTAAGCCGGTATACTGGATCAGATCAAATACAATAACCCATCTGCGATGCTTCAGTTTCAGTTCGCAGCCGCATCGGTCACAATTGATCCTGTCAGAAGTGAAGAAGAGTCTCAGCTTGTTTAAAAGGGAGACATTTTTCAAGCATTCCAGACACTTCATCGTTTCTACTCTACTGAATCTTTCACCATTAACAATATATTCATATTAACGAATATCATGGCTGCGATACAATGCATGTAGAGTAAAAAGTGACGCTGGTTGTAGTGTGATAAACAGGCGATGATGAGTGATAACTGTTTACGCGATTGAATGATTCTCATTTGTCGGCGACTGTTTGATTCCTTAGCTCATGAAAGCACTTTGTCGTAACAGTGGTACATGATCTTTCCTGTGCCGCCAAGTCGTTCTGCAAATTTTCTCGATGTGATATTTCTATCGTTAACCGGGTAATAAAACGCCTGCTTTAACCCGAGTGATTCATAGTGGTCGTACAGGCTGACGGCTAACATCTGTGCCAGTCCGCTACCGGTATGTTGCGGCAATACACCGATGCCGAGCAGGCCGGCGCGGTTATAGTGTCGTGATCGCAGCATGAGTTTAAGGATTTGTATTATTCCCATCTTGCCTTTGAATGAGCGAAACAGCGGTGTCCAGTCTGGCATGCCCATACAGAAACCGGCCGCAGTGTCATCGACTTCCGCGATCAGCATCTGCTGCGGATCGAGTATGGGTTTCATCTGGTCAAAGAATTCATGGAACTCGTCAGCACTTTGTGGGTGAAATTCCCATTCGTCTATGAAAGCGGCATTGAACAGTAGGCGGTAGGTTTCCAGTTCTTCATCCCATCGTTTCTTATTGATGGGGCGTATCGTAATGTTGTTCCTGCTTGCGCGCAGTTGTTCCACCCGCTGTTTTTGGGAACGGTATTGCTCGTCTGTAAAGTCGATAGTGAAATACCAGAGTGGATAGCTTGCCTGATAGCCGGCATCTTGCAGAAGGTTTTGGTAATAAGGTGGTTGCCAGCCAAAAGGAAACATGGGTTCCTGTTCAAAATCAGCCGTACGTAATGCCATACCCAATAGTGCCGAGCCATTGTACGGAGCGATAATTCGCCTTACGCCACGTTGCTGTAACCAGTTTTCAGCTTGCTTCAGCATTGCGATCACCCGGGAATCGTTGTCAGGCAATGCAGCGAAGTGACCGATAAATCCGACGGCTTCATTTTTTGCCTGTTGGTAACGTTTGTTAATGATGGCGGTGCATCTGGCGATATCTGTGTTGCCATCCGAGGCGATGAAAAGTGCGTGTTCAACTTCCTGGTAGAAACTGGAACGACCGCTTAAGCAGTTGATCACATCGTCGTCTATCTCTGAAATGAAGTTCGGTTTGTTACCGTGAAACTGCCGCTCAAGTCGGGTGAAAGCGTTGACAGCCGCAGTGTCATGTTGATCAATTTCGCGAATGTGTGGCTCAGACATTAATCTCTCCGGTAATTGTGGGTGAAGGGTTCATAGTAGTGTCTGCATAAAAGCAAATAAATAATGAAATATGCAAACCTAATCTGCGATAATGCAGGCATGAACTGGGACGATATTCGCTATTTTCTGGCTGTTGCAAGGTCAGGATCGGTGGCTCAGGCCGCCGAACATCTGGAGGTGAACTACACCACCGTAGCGCGACGCATTACGGCATTGGAAGAAAAGCTGGCGGTGCGCCTGTTTGACCGCACGCAGAGTGGTCATCACATGACCGATGCCTCCCGCCTGGTCTACGAACATGCCATAGTGATGGAGCGCGAAATGGCGGATATCGATCGTACGATTTACGGGCAGGATGCAAGATTGGCCGGGCGCTTGCGGATCGCGACTGCTGATGTGATCGCCACGCATCTGATCTTTCCGCATATGACGCGGTTTCAGCAACAGTATCCGGAGATCGAAATAGAGATTGCGGTATCGAACACGGTGGTCGATCTCAAGCGCCGTGAAGCAGATATCGCGTTGCGTATTATTTTTGGTGAACCGCCGCAGGACATGATCTGTACGCATCTGGCTGATCTGGATTTCGCTGTATACGCATCAACTACCTATCTGGCGCAACATGGATCACAGGCTGGTGCTGTACTTACCTTGTTGCAATGGCTGCCGGATCACGATGAGCCGGTATTACCTGAGCCGTTTCGAGCCGATTGGATAAGACAGTTATTACCCGATGCGATATTGGGTGCCAAAATCGATGCATTGCCGGTGATGGTGTCGGCAATACAGCATGATATGGGTGTGTGTGGGTTGCCATGCATCGTCGGAGATACCGAGCCAGGGATGCAGCGTGTAGTTGAGTCAAGCTACTCGCCTGCGCTGCCGCTGTGGCTGGTGCATCACCCGGATTTACGTGCAACCTCTCGCGTGCGCGTTTTCAGAGAATTCATCAAGAAAATACTCAAGTAGTAGATAAAACATCGTGAGATTGATTCAAGGGGAGGGGGATTCCCTGAAACTCAAACCTGACATATTGACAATATATTAGAATATAATAATATACTAACACTTTTTATGCACTATGAGGACTCGCTATGTTAAATATTCTTGCAACTATCTATGTCGCCATCGCAGCCACCATGATCAGCAATGATGCGGACTCTATCAAGCAGTACGCAGCTGAGAAGCATCAGGCTGATGTCGCAGTCACCCAGCTCGATGAAAACTACGATGACTTGTGGATGAACTAAGTCGGTCGTAGGGGAGTAGCACCGCCCGTCACGGGCGGGCTGCTGTCCCGATTATTTTTTAGCTGTTTTTATAAGCGGCACCTCTGTGTGCAACTTTTACGACCATTATAATAAGTTCAGAATCCTGAATTTCGTAAATGATGCGGTATACACCTTGCCTGACACGATAACGCTCCTGCCCGGAAAGCTTGATACAGCCATCTGCTCTTGGATTATCACATAATCGTTCAGTGCATTTTAATATGCGCTGTATATCTTTTTTGGGAAGGCTTCGAAGGTCTTTTGCTACAGATTTTTTAAATACAAGGCTATATTTTGCCATGTGATTTTAAATCCTCTAATAGCTCCTCATAGCTCAATGTTGGTTCGTCGGCTCTCTGTGTGAATGCATTTAAATCTTCCTGGTCTTCACGCAAAGCACCGCGCACCGCTTCGTTTACCACCTCGGATACAGATTGCTGGGTAGTTGCAGCTTTAATTTTTAGGGCCTGATGAATCGCAGTTTCAAAATAAATAGTGGATCTTTTTGATAATTCGCTCATGGTGACTATTCCTCGTTTATATAAAAGGATAGCGTCATGGCGTTGTAACGTCAAGGCGTTGCGGAATTGTCGGGGACAGACCACGGTTTTTGGGAAACAATCAAGATATCCTGGTTAGATGAGCTTTTCATCGCGTGAACCTTGCTCTACTAGTCTCTGGCATTACAGTGAGGCTGTGGGGTGGCAGATCATGCCGTTGGGATTTTAAGATTTAAACCTGAATTTGGGTAAGCTAATATTAAAATAGATAGCTAATAATCTAGACACGAATATACCTAAACCTGAAAATATTGCAGATACAGTTATATCAATGTTGAGATACAGCAAACCTATAAACAATAGCGAGCCAGCCCAAGAGACTGTTGCATAGAGCGGACTGGAGAATACCACTGGTTGCTCATTGCAGAGAACATCTCTAAAAATACCACCCATTGCGCCTGTCATCACACCCATAAAACTCGCGACTAATGCAGGTGCGCCAGCAACAAGAGAAACCAATGTGCCAGCTACGCCGAACGTTGCCAAACCCGCGGCATCAGCAATGAGAAAGTGCTTTGGAGATATTTTCAATAACCTTGCTGCAAAAAATATGACTACTGCACTGGCAAGTGATGCTATAAAAAATATTTGATCCTGGATCCAGAAAACTGATCTATCTAGCAACATGTCGCGTAAAGAGCCGCCACCTAAGCCAGTGGCTATGGCAATGATAATTACGCCAAATAAATCAAATTGCTTGATACCTGCTTTTAACACGCCTGACGCTGAAGATACGATCACTGCCAGCAGAGTGATCCAGTATAGATTACTCAATAGGGTTGATGTTTCAGTTAGCACCATTGTTTTATTCGCTTTGTTAGATGTGAGCGAGAGTAGAGAATATTGACTGTCGTTTCAAAATACATAAAAGAAAGATAGCAAGTTACGTAAACAGTGTCTCCCATTATTTTTATTGATATGTGGATATCGTCACAAGGAGGAGTAGATTCACTGGTGGGAAGGGTGTGAGGTGTGAAGCCATGGTCTGCTCCACTATGGTATTTTTGCCAAATGCAGGTTCTACCGCACCAATACGTTGACTGTAGAGATACCTGCCTCGTCGACTATCAATTTTCTCCTGCATCTTTTTGAGTGAACCCGGTTTCTATTGCGCCGCTTCCCCAATACGGATGGAAACCTGTCGCACCTGATTGTTTTGATTCCTCGGGCTTTATATAGCCATAACTTGCTCTTCATCAATAAGAATCTAGAAATACCTGTCTGGCTTGGGTGTTAGCGAATAAGACAGACCCTGTTTTGATACGATGAGGGTATATACATTGTATAGGCAGGGCACTTAGATTATGTTGAATAGATACCAGAAATCATTGTTGTTGCTTTCCGCTCTAAGTATTTCAGCTTGTGGAGGCAGCTCGTCATCTTCATCATCAAGCATGTCAGTGAGCGCAACAGTAGGGTCTGATTACACCGTCGCATATACACCAACCTTGATGGACAAGGTTTTTGCAACCATCGTTGGTAATACTGCCATGGCGCTAGGTTCCAGGACGACAGTTGACCAGGTAGTCGCCATACCCAGTTCAGAGGGGCATTTTGGTGGCTCGATGCTGCAATTGATGAAGGTTGCCGACATTGCCAATGATGGCAGATTTTCGCTGACACTAGATAAATCCTACGACTGGGTGATTTTGCTTATCGATAGCACGGCGCTTACTCTGAGTGACCGGGTTGTCTCGTATGTTACTGCCAGTGTTAACAGCAGTGACACACTGGTGGCTTATTCAGGCGGCTCGATACAATCGAGTCTGGATCTGGGTACATTGGCGCAGGCCAACGACGAAGCCGTCGGGCAGGCGGATACTGCCTCGTTTAATCTGACGCTCGATGCGATCACGGCAGTGGCGCAGTCAGATAACGGTTATAAGCATATGATTAATGCCTATTTAAATTACGACCAGACGACCGGCGTTTTCTATGCGATGCAGCCGACATTCAACTGGCAAGCTGTGTCTTTATCCGGTCTGGGAAATATTGATCCTGTAGTAAACGATATCTCAGGTTATGCGCTTGCAGGCTTTAGCTTGAAAATCGAGACGAATAACCTGGCATCACCGACGATACCTGATGAGGCTTGTTCGGGTAACAGCACGATAACGCTTTTTCCTCCGGCAACTATTCAGACGAGTACCGGCAGGGCTTATGATGCTGTTAACGGTGTTTCTAATGACGGTGGTGGTAGCGATACGAATATGGGAATTGCCAATAGTGCAAACTGGTTCCAGAGTGGCCGTTACTATTGTTATGACGATGACTTCGGAGTGCAATATTATCAGACGAGCGAAACAGCACTATACGACTTTGGTAGAGATTATCAGGTGCCAGCTGGCGGTATGCCGACGGGTCACTGGTTGCTTGATGTTGGTGGTGCCACGAAAGGAGAGTTCGATCTTGAGGTGTCGGTTCCGAAAGATGCTGCAGGTAACTATAATGTGCCGATACCGATGCTGCGGATAAATCATGATGCGACCAGTGGGGTGATATCATTGATCGATGTCAGCTGGTTTATCTATGATTCGGTTGCTGCGCAGTATGTTGAGATGACAGCAGAGCAGATTGCGGCAATCGGTGATATGACTAAAGAGTCATTCATTTCAGTACAGGATGAAGATGGACCAGACCCTGCTACTAATGCGTACACGGCAAATATCATCGGCCCTGTTTATGATACAGGTCTGCTC
>WFUQ01000061.1 GCA_015484935.1 Gammaproteobacteria bacterium | reverse complement strand
CGATTCGAAATCACATGTCGCTTCTATGAGCGATGGTGATTTCTATTCCAGTGAACAGTCGGTGGTGATGTCAGCTGATGACGATGTCAGAATCGAGCATGCTTCGGCTGACGGTAGCACTACCGTATTGAAAGCCAGTACGCCGGTACAGGCAGGTGAAGTGATCGATGCTACGGTGATGAGTTGTCATCAGTTACGCGCATTCTTCGAGCAGGCGATGCAACAGGCCAAAGCCGATGGTGTATTGTTATCACTACACATGAAAGCCACTATGATGAAAGTATCTGACCCCATCATCTTCGGGCATGCAGTGAATGTGTATTATCGTGATGTATTCGAGAAACATGCGGCGACGTTCGATGATATCGGTGTCGATACGCGTAATGGTCTGGGTGATGTGTACGCGAAGATAAGCACTCTGCCTGATGATAAACGTGCTGAGATTGAAGCGGATATCCAGGCGGTCTACCAGACCCGTCCTGAACTGGCGATGGTGAATTCGGACAAGGGCATCACCAACCTGCATGTGCCCAGTGATGTCATCGTCGATGCGTCCATGCCTGCGATGATCCGTTCTTCCGGCAAGATGTGGGGGCCGGATGGACAGTTACACGATACCGCCGCGATGATCCCTGATCGCAACTATGCCGGCATCTATCAGGCAGTGATCGAATTCTGTCAACAGAACGGTGCGTTCGACGTGACCACCATGGGCAACGTCAGCAATGTTGGACTGATGGCGCAGAAAGCAGAAGAATACGGTTCGCATGATAAGACCTTCGAGATTCCTGCCGACGGAACAGTCCGCGTAATTGACAGCGCAGGTAACACACTGATGGAACATGCGGTCGAGCAGGGCGACATCTGGCGTATGTGTCAGACCAAAGACCTGCCGATCCGTGACTGGGTGAAGCTGGCAGTCAAACGCGCCAGAGCTACCGGACAACCCGTTATCTTCTGGCTGGATAAAAACCGGGCGCACGATGCCAACCTGATCGACAAGGTCGAGACCTATCTGAAGGATCACGACACATCAGGACTGGAGATCGAAATCATGTCACCGGTGGATGCCATCAACTACACACTGAAACGTGTCAAAGCGGGTGACAACACCATATCGGTAACCGGCAATGTGTTACGTGATTATCTGACCGACCTGTTCCCGATTCTGGAACTGGGCACCAGTGCCAAGATGCTGTCTATCGTGCCATTACTGGCGGGCGGTGGTCTGTTCGAGACCGGCGCAGGTGGTTCGGCACCGAAACACGTACAACAGTTGGTGCAGGAGAATCATCTGCGCTGGGATTCGCTGGGTGAGTTTCTGGCACTGGCGGTTTCACTGGAAGACCTTGCCGACAAGACTGGTAATGACAAGGTGAAAGTTCTGGCTGCTGCACTGGATACCGCCAACAGCCTGTTCCTGAATAACGATAAATCGCCTTCACGTAAAGCCGGTGAACTGGATACCCGTGGCAGTCATTTCTATCTGGCGATGTACTGGGCGCAGTCACTGGCCAGACAGGATGAGGATGCAGAACTGAAAGCAGCGTTTACCCCTGTGGCCGAACAACTGACAAACAACGAGAGCAAAATCGTCGATGAGTTGAATGCGGTGCAGGGGAGTGTGGCTGATATCGGTGGTTATTACAAACCTGACCGCGAGCGGGTCACTGCTGTGATGCGCCCCAGTACGACGCTGAATGCGGTGATTGATAGCCTCTGATCGTGCGTTTGCGTCGTCTGCTGATTTGGCGTAAAAATAGGGCATGGACATCGAATCCGAAAAAGCAGACATCCAGCAACATCTGGATAAAGGCAATTATCATGCAGCAATCAACCTGTCGATATCGGCCATGAATGCCTGTCGCAAGGAACAGGATCAGGCGGGTGTGGATGAGTTCATCCGCTTTATCAGAAGTATCGTCGACAGGATGGACGATGAATTTGGAAGCAAGTAAACATGGCTGACTCAAAAAACTCGAAACTCGATCAGGTGGTTGCCGACGCGCGTCGCAACAGCGACCAACGCGAACTCGGTTATCGTGAACAGGCGCTGAAGATGTATCCGCATGTGTGTGGTCGCTGTGGTCGTGAGTTTGCAGGCAAGAACCTGCGCGAACTGACCGTACACCACCGTAACCATGACCACGATTTCAATCCTCCCGATGGCAGTAACTGGGAGCTGTTGTGTGTCTATTGTCACGATAACGAACATCAACGCCAGGAAGAAGCCTTGCGTGGGAACATATCGACAGGTGGCAAGAAGACTGATGATGCGACGTTTAATCCGTTTGCTGATCTGAAGTCGATGATGGATAAGGGGGAGTGACTGCTTTTGTTAGCCGCGAAGGACGCGAAATACGCAAACAACTATTAGTCCGCAAATGAACGCTAATACACGCAAATAAAAACGGGTATTGTTTTTTGTTTTAAGAAATTAGCGTTTATTTGCGTTCATTAGCGGACTGAGGTTTTATATACATATTACAGAGTAGTGGCACATGGATTCCCGCCTGCGCGGGAATGACGTAGCCATAACTATCATCTATTTTTTCGCGCTCTTCGCGTTTTTAGTGGCTAATCCAGTAGTGTTCTTGCTTGCCGCGAAGGGCGCAAACAACTATTAGTCCGCAAATGAACGCTAATACACGCAAATAAAAACGGGTATTGTTTTTTGTTTTAAGAAATTAGCGTTTATTTGCGTTCATTAGCGGACTGAGGT